>CAZKSP010000087.1:0-9341 GCA_964555385.1 uncultured Chitinophagaceae bacterium | reverse complement strand
ACTTTTCATCGATCGCTTCAGGGCTCAGTTGTCCGGCCGCTACCTGCCGGGCAAGAGCCTGAGCAGCGGCGACAATTTCACTGCGACCACCGTAGTTCACTGCGAGACAAAGCCGCATGCCGGTGTTCTTGGCACAGAGCGAAATGGTTTCATCGATCGCAGTCAGTGTGGCTGGCGGCAGACCTTCTCGGCTGCCGATCATCACCGGCCGGATCCCTTCCCGCAGCAGGAGCGTCCGTTCCTCAATCATGTACTGCTCAAGCAGAAGCATCAGAAACTGCAGTTCTGCCTGGGGGCGCCGCCAATTTTCACTCGACAGGCAGTAGAGCGTGAGCTGTTCGACACCCAATCGGGCAGCGTGTTCGGTAACCCGGCGGACGCTGGCCACACCCTGGCGATGCCCCTCGATCCGTGGCAGATTCCGGCGCTGCGCCCAGCGGCCGTTGCCGTCCATGATGATGGCGATGTGCCGCGGGAAACCGGCCCGCGATTCAGTCGGGGCACGGCCGGTCCGCTCAGCCGTGGTGGCGATGGCGGATTCAATCACACCGTCGTCTGTTCCTGCTGATTGGTTGGGGGACATGCTGCCGTCGCTGGTGCGGTGTTCCTGAAAATCGTCTGATCGCGGTCGGGGCCGACTGAGATAATAGTAACTGGCCGACCAAGCAGTTCGCCGATGCGGTCAACGTAACGGCGGGCGGCGACTGGCAGATCGGCTTCGCGGCGAACTTCGGTCAGTTCCTCCGGCCAGCCGGGAAGTGTCTCGTAAATTGGAACCGCCTGCCGCAGGTCATCGATGTGGCTCGGAAACTGCTCGACCCGTTTGCCCGCGATTTCATACGCGGTGCAGATCCGCAGTTCATCAAGCCCGCCGAGTACGTCGAGCAGCATGACGGCCAACTCGTCAACGCCTGACAGGCGGGCGGTGTAGCGAGCAGCAACCGCATCGAACCAGCCACACCGGCGCGGCCGCTGGGTGACGGTGCCATACTCCCGGCCCCGCTGCCGCAGGTGTTCTCCCGTGGGGTTGTCCTGCTCTGTCGGCAAAGGTCCACCACCAACGCGGGTTGAGTAGGCCTTCACCACACCGATCACGCGGTTGATCCACCGGCCCGGCACTCCTGAGCCACTGGCGACGCCGACCCCGGAGGAATTGCTGCTGGTGACATACGGAAAGGTGCCGTGGTCGATGTCGAGCAGTGCGCCTTGTGCACCTTCGAAGAGCACTGGCCTGCCAGCCTCGACGGCATTGAGCAGCAGGTGCGTGGTGTCACCCACACAGTCACGGAGCCGGTCGGCATAGCTGCTGTATTGTCTGAAGATGGCGTCGCCGTCGAGTTCGATCGGCGGGGCACCGGCAGGCCGGGCCGCTTCGAGCAATTGTCGTTTGGCCGTCAGCACATGGTCGAACTGTTGGCGGAACTCAGGACGATAGAGGTCGCCAAGCCGGAGGGCGAGCGAACGCCCAACCTTGTCACGGTAGCAGGGACCAATGCCACGGCCGGTGGTCCCGATTGCTTCGCCGCCGGTCACGCTGCCGTTCAGGATGGCATCCTCAGCCATATGCCAGGGAAAGACCACATGGGCACGATCGCTCAGCCGGAGTTTGCCGGCGACCGTCACTCCGCGGCCCTCGAGCATGTCGATTTCGCCAATGATGCTGGCAGGGTCAAGTACGACGCCGCCGGTGACGACGCAACTGACGTCATCGCGAAGAATACCGCTGGGAATCAGCGAGAGTTTCCAGGTTTCGCCACCCGAGACAACGGTATGCCCCGCGTTAGCTCCCCCCTGATACCTCACCACGATCTCGTGGTGCTCGGTCAGGATGTCGACGAGCTTACCTTTGGCTTCGTCACCCCACTGCAAACCGATGACGCAGGTTCCGGGCACGCTTGCCCCTCTCGGCTCGGGAAACACTGAAATGCTGCGGTTACCGATCCGCAGGCCATAATTGAGTCTAAAACCGGGAATGAGGGGGTCAAGCGTGCCGCCTGACCACCGTGCTGGAGCCATCCGGCTGTTTCGCTACCATCTTTCACTGGCGGGCCGTTCGGTTCGGCTGTTGCCAACCGGCTGAGAATTCAAGGGTATGCACCGATGGCACGCCGCAGTGACGGACAGCTTTTTCATGTTTCGGAGTCGGCGTCGGGATGCACCCTGGCAGCCTTTCTTCGTGAGCAGTCGGGTGAAAGCTGGGCAGCATCCGAGAAGTTGGTCCGCGGGCGACGGGTGACCATCCACGGCAATCTTTGCACCGATGCAGCCCGACGACTCCAAGCCGGCGATGTTGTCAAACTGCTCAATATGGCAGCAGCATCCCCGCCCGGTCCACGGGATGTCCGAATTGTTCACCTTGATGATGCTGTCGTGGTGGTCGACAAGCCCCCGGGGATCACCACCACCCGCCACCATGAGGAGGCGGGCTGGCCAGCACGTCGGCGACAGGTCCAGCCGACACTCGATGAACTGCTGCCTGCGGTAATTAGCCGGTTTCAAATGGGGCAGGCCAGCCGCCGCCGAGCCAAGCGGCCGGCCGGTCCCCCACCCAAAGTCAGGCGGACTCCCGTTCGTGCCGTACATCGTATCGACCGCGAGACTAGCGGACTGCTTGTCTTCGCTCGCACCGTGCCGGCCAGCCGGATTCTGGCTGAGCAGTTCCGGCAGCACGCAACCCAGCGGCGTTATCTTGCCGTCGCTGTTGGCCGGGTCGGCACGGGTACCATCATCACCCACTTGGTTCGAGATCGGGGCGATGGCCGGCGGGGGTCCAGTGACGGCAGTGAGGGGAAGCGGGCAGTGACTCACGTGCGGCCTGTTGAGCATTTCGGCGATGCCTACACGTTGGTCGAGTGTCGGCTTGAGACGGGGCGGACCCATCAGATTCGCATCCATCTGGCGGAAAGTGGCCACCCGATTTGTGGTGAACGGGTCTACTCTGCGCCGCCGGGCAGCGATGTCGTGGATCGTTCGCGGGCACCCAGGGTTGCTCTGCATGCCGCAGAACTGGGTTTCATCCATCCAGTGTCGGGAAAACAGCTGCACTATGCGGCTCCTTTGCCTGCCGACTTGCAACGGTTCATTGATCGACTGGCGACCGACTACGGCCGGTCGGCTCCACCAGGCGGCGGGCCGAAAGCCTGAATCTGATACGCTTTTTGAGCTGGTCGTGCTGCTGCCTGCACCGAATGGTCCGACCGACTTCAGCCTTACTCACCGGAGGTTCCCTCATGGGATTGCTACAGGGAATACTTGCCTGCCTGGGGCGGGTGATGATTGCGACCATCTTTCTCGTGAGCGCTGCCGGTAACAAGATCTGGAAGTTCAACGAAGTTGCTGGATACATGGCGGCCGAAGGTGTGCCGCAGATGCCGGTGCTGGGAATTCCGTTGCACAAAATCCTGTTGACTGGCGCGATTGCCTTTCTCCTACTCGGTGGCCTGTCGGTGGCGGCAGGGTACAGGGCTCGTATTGGCGGCTTCATGCTGCTGGTCTTCCTGGGAGCGGCCACCTACTACTTCCATGATTTTTGGAATGTTGAGCCAGAAAAGCAGCCGCTGGAACTCATTCAGTTTCTCAAGAATCTGTCACTCGCCGGCACGATGGTGTTTATCATTGCCAACGGGGCAGGGCCGGGTAGCCTCGACCGGCGTCGGCAGCGGCAGAGAACGCGTCCCGACCGGGAGGCACTCGCAAGCCAGAACAGAACCACGGCTTCGAGGGCTTTCGGTGACCAGACCGAGCCAGTGGAGAGTGACAATGTTGTAGACGGGGATGACGCTTAAAGCCTCCCGCCGCCCCACGGGTCAGCCAAGTCAGGATGGCAGAACTACTCGACGAGGGGCTGCTTTTGAAATCTGCTCTCAACGATACGCAGGCCTAATTGCCTAAAGGGCAATGACGCGTTGATGCCGTCATCGGTCGGTTGCCCGCGAAGAGAAGCGACGAGTCACCCTCTTCAAATCCAAAAACAAAACCGAGCCTGTTTTGGGCCTACTTGGCGGCCGAGGCCGTCAATTCAAGATCGAAATCCTTGCTCTCGTTCTTCACTGTTGCCGAAAGAGGCGATCTGGCGGCTTCATGAGAGCCGCTCCATCTGGGTCGGCCACCTCTCTAGGGACGCCCGGCTTCTTCCACCCGTGATTGAAGCAAACCGGCGAGTTCCGTCAATTCGGGGTGCTGGAGCGAACCGCCGGCGAGGTTGTCGTTTTCGGCGTTGTCTTTCGTGTGATCATACAATTCGAGGGCCTGCACCTGGCCGCTATCGAAGTTGCGCCACTCGGTGTAGCGATAGCGTGGTGTGCGGATCGAGTATCCCATCACGTCCGGCTTTCCCTTGAAATAAGCCGGGCGTGGATGCTGGGTCAACGCGGACTGACGAATGTGGGACTGAGGGTTTGCGAGAATCGGTCGAAGGCTACGCCCATCAAGCGAATGATCGCAAGGCAGTCCACATAGATCGACCAGCGTAGGATAAATATCGACCAACTCGACCAGCGACGAGCTTTTCACTCCGCGGGATTTACTGCGAGGATCGACCACCAGCAGCGGCACTCGGGCATCAAGCTCAAAGTTGGATGTCTTGCACCACAGGTCGTGTTCGCCCAGATGAAAGCCGTGGTCTGACCAGAACACCACGATCGTATTTTCAGCCAGACCAGTTGCTGTCAGCGCGTCGAGAACCTTGCCAATCTGGGTGTCTAAAAAACTGATTGCCGCATAGTAGCCGTGGTGCAGGCGAAGGTTTGTTTCTGCCGAGATCGGCCCTGACTTGGGGATGTCGGCATAGCTGCGTACTTCGCGGCTGTCATGCAAAGCAATTGGCGGGGCGGTGCCTGACGAGATGGATTTCAGGTGCGATTTGATTGTCTGGGGATCGTACTGGTCCCAATACTTTTGCGGAGCGTTGAAGGGAAGATGAGGCTTCCAAAAGCCGACTGCCAGGAAGAAAGGTTGCTGCGATCGGCTTTGTTGCTGCAGGGCTTTCACCGCCGCGGCGGCAATTCGTCCATCAAGGTAGGCTTCATCCGGCGCGCGAACTTTTTGAATCGAAGGTCCTTTCGGGCCCTTGTGCAGCGTAAAAGGCTCTCCTTCGATATACCAGTCTTGCGAATGGGCTCCCCAGTCCATCATCGACGGAACCGACCAGGCTACCGGATCGTTCTGTATCTTCTGGCCGTAGTTGTGAAATACCTTGCCGATGTTGCGTGTAAAGTAGCCATGGTTTTTGAAATGCTGCGGCAACGTCACGATGTTGGGGCAAGCTTCTCGAACATGGGTCGGTAGATCCCAAATCTGCAGCGAGTCGGGATACCGCCCGGTCAGCAGCGAGGCCCGCGATGGATTGCAAAGGGCCTGTTGGCAATAGGCACGCTCAAACAACATTCCCTTGCTTGCCAGCCGATCGATATTCGGTGTCTGAGCGATTGGATCTCCATAGCATCCCAATTGCACTCGCAAATCATCCACGGCGAAGAACAGGACATTTGGCTCCTGGCCCGACTGATCGCCAGGTTTGGGCTTTCCCGCAGTTGCTTTTTCCGTTGGGGGGAGCAGCAGAATCCCACCGGTCCACGAGGTTTGTGGGATGGCGACTCGATCTCCTTTCGTGATGTGTCGCTCATAGATCTGCATCGTCGTTCGGCCTCCGTCACTGTATTGGAGACGCCCGTTCTCGACCGGCTGCCAGCCAGCGAGTTCCGTCCCTTTCACCGAGGCAGAAGTTGCCATAAACAAAATTGTTGGCTCGTTGGCGGTGACGAAGACATGTTCGAGTTCTCCCCCGTTGCCCTGAAGGAATTGCCAGCCGTGGAAAGCCTCTGGCACCGAGAGCCAGACGTAGGGGCGATTGCCGTACGCCTTTTGGTCGTTGGCCAGAGTTCCCAGTTTGATCGAGCGTCGTTCGATAGCGAGCGGGCCGAACTGTTTCGCTGCGAGTGGTTTCCATTGGTTCTCGAGGTAATAGAAGTGACCATCTTCCGCACCAACTAGCAGGTCTGGCTTGTTGTCCTGGTTCCAGTTCACAATAGTCGGGCTGGTGGTGTGCCCTGCCAGTCGATGGGTATGAACCTGTACTGGTAGATCAAATGCCCATGGATGCTCTGGCGTCGAGACGTTGCGGAACCAATCGACGTTGCGGCTGTTGGCCATCAGGTCGAACTTGCCGTCGCCATCCCAGTCGGTGAAGCAAAGCTTTCGCCGGCCACTTCTGCCGGCGGTCTTGGTGTTGAGTTGCAATGGTTTGCCTTGGCGGTCAGTGAAGATCCGCTGGCCAGGCAATAGCACCAGTTGCCCCCCCTTCTTGGCTCGCTCGAAGAAAGCAAGGGTTCCTTCGTGATCGAGGCTGACCAGGTCGTTCAAGCCATCCTGATTCAGGTCAATGACTACCGGTGTGGTGCGCCACTGGGTTACCAGTTCTTTCCCAACAGGGTCCCACCAGTTCCATGCCGGTTTCGGAGGCGTCCCAGGCCATTCCACTTCTACGAGTTGGGCCGCAGCGAATTCATCTCGTGAGCCCGTATTGCGGTACCACTCGACCTTGCCCCAGATCGAATTGACGATCAGGTCCTTACGCCCATCATGGTCCCAGTCCGCGACGCTGAGCGTGGTATAGCCCCACTTCGCTTCGGCGGGGCCTTGGATTGAACCGTTAACGCCCGCTTGCGGCCGAATCGGTTGGCCATCGACCTTCAATAGGCGAACATCGTCCCACCGCGGTGGATTACCGCCATCAAGATTTTGGAACCAGCCGATGTGCCCGGCCGAGTTCCCCACGACCAGGTCTTCATCGCCATCGCCATCCCAGTCGACACTGACCGGCGTGGCGAGCGCCCCAAACTTTAGCGAGTCTGCTTCTTGCTGGAAGTAACGTGGCGGCAGAAAATGGGGCAAGCGATCTATGATCTGACCGGTATGTTCGACCAATGCCACCCGGCCATCTTCGTCGCCGACAATCAAGTCGATGTCGCCATCGTGATCCCAATCAAAGGCAGTCGGCGTGATCATCTGCAGGTCCATATGGATTGGCTGGCCGGCATGAACCAGCCGTCTTCCAGTGGCGAACTTTGGATTTGCCCGGGTCCCCTGATTTTCGAAATAGGTGAAGCCGTCGAGGAACTCGCCGCAAAGCAAGTCGAGATCACCGTCCCCATCAAAGTCAGCCAGGTTGGGCGAAGGCATGCCAAACACATCGATCGGCTGCTCGTCGGTTTTCAGCAGTAGCGGATCGGCATATTGGGGAGTGTCGGTCGTGCCTTCATTCTTCAGCCAATAGACATAGCCGTGCAATGGACCACGCATCCACTGGCCTTGCTCATTGAAGGCATTGTCCCAGCCGTAGTCGGTCCAATCCCCCACGCCGACCAGTAGGTCGACCGCACCGTCGTTGTCAAAGTCAACATACCGCCACTGGTTGGCTCGGACACGGTTGGGGTGGATGTTCTTGTGGGGATATATCGATTTCGATTCGGCTAGACGGTTTCCCAGGAAGTTATTCCACTCGGTGCCAGGGGAAAGAATCCGTGGCTTGCCATCGACGTACGAAACTTGAACCGAGTGTAGTCCCCCGCCGACTTTCACCGGCCGTTTGAAGACTGGAAACTTAGCGTCGCCACCAGGGTTCTCGAATAGGTAAGTTCCGTTGAACGGTACATCAGGGCAAGAGACCAACAGGTCGGTGTCGCCGTCCTCATCCCAATCGATCGGCATCGGCCACGCCCACAGGCCCACTCCTAGGTCGACCTTCAGGCCAGGGTTTTGGTATTGAATCAGCTTGAGCGTTTCGTCCGCCAGGATGGTCTGCGACAGCCCCAACAAACCTGTCACGAGTAGACAGCATGTTCGGAGGAAAGACATCACGTTCAATCTTTTAGCTTTCATAAGCGGTAAGCAGGCTTGGGGGTGCGAATGCGTTTGCTGCCAGATGGGCCAGGCTGCTGATGCTGCTTCGAAATCCCGAGAATGGCAACACGTTGCGCCACCGGCATCATCAGCCATCACCACCGGCACGACCCCCCCTAAAAACAAGAGCTACCCGGCTAGGATTCGAACCTAGACAAAGGGAACCAAAATCCCTTGTGCTACCGTTACACCACCGGGCATTACAACGATCAAGTATACCGCGAACGGAGTCGGAACGGGATGCTTCGGGAAGTTGACGGCATCTCACTGGTTTCAGCTGAGTCAAGGCTCTGTTGTCGGTGTTTGGGCTGATCAGGATCACCAGAATTTTGTTCATCAAGGCTGCGATTGTCGAGATTCCGAAACCGACCGCCAGGTATCGCCTGCTATCCGCGATGTTCCGTGGTCTGCTCTCGGTTTGCCTGGCAACCACCGTGCTGCTGACCTGGCCGCTCTGGCAGGTCCGCGATTTTCCACCACTGCTGCCCGTTGCGGACTTCCGGCAGTGTAATCTTGGCTGGCCACTGCTGGGGGCATGTGGACTGCTCGCAGTGTTGCCACGGCTGGGCCTGGCAGCCTGCTGGATTGGCTTTAGCCTGGCAATGCTGCTTGACCAGACTCGCATCCAGCCGCAAGTGCTGTCGATGCTGATGCTGGCACTGGCAACCATCAACTGGCAGCCGGGTGTGCTCGTGGCACGGGCTTCACTGGTATCACTCTGGCTCTTTGCCGGCATCCACAAGCTCATCAGTCCGGCCTACTACCAGTTCTTTGTCCCCTGGCTGCTTGGTCCCGAATGGGAGTCGGCTGCCGGTGTTGCGGTGGCCGCCAGTCTGGCACTCGGGGAGATCGCCCTGGGCATTGGCTGTTTTATGCCCGCGACAAGAAGGCTTGTTGCATTTGGGGGAGTGCTGCTTCACTTGGCAGCCCTGGTGCTGCTCTCGCCAATTGGCCTGGAATGGAACTCGGCCGTTTGGCCTTGGAATCTTGCGTTGGCGGCCGCGAGCCTCGCAATTGTGCTGCCCTGGGGAGGCTGGGCCATGGGCGAATGCTGGCAAGAGTCGCCGGGCTGGGTGAAGGCCTGGGCCGTGGGGCTCTTGGTGATGCCGATGGGCTACTACGTTGGAGTCGTTGATGCCTACCTAGCCGGCTGTGTCTACGCTTACAACACCCCTCGGGCATTTATCTGCACGCCATTCAACCGGACTGAGGTGGGCGGACTCGACAAAAGATGGAACGTCCCACTGCCGCCCGCCCCGCGGCTGTTCAAGGCTTTGTTTCTGCAGGTGGGGCGTCCTGGAACCTGGGTCGAAATTGAGGACCCACGGTGGTTCTGTGGTGGCATGCAAAGCTGGGAATGGCAGCAGGATCGCAGCGGGCCGCCAGCCCTCAGGCCGAAAAAGGCTGTTCGGGCAGGGTCACCCAGAAATTCTGATAGGCCG
>CAZKSP010000086.1:0-9473 GCA_964555385.1 uncultured Chitinophagaceae bacterium | reverse complement strand
TCCTAGAGGGCGAAGCGAAGCGGACGTGCAGTGAAAGAAGGCCTGGATGGCCTGAGTGAACGTCACGCGAGTGGACGTGGGCACCCCCGTGCGGATGGCTGCTGGCTGTACGGAAAGCACCGACAGCCCACTGCAGCAAGACAGGGACCGGCGGCTGATTTACACTGATCGCCTTCCTCAGCATTCACCAAGGAGCCCACCGATGTTTCGTCCCCTCGCCGTCCTCGCCATTGCCGCTGCCGCCAGCCTCGCCACCGCTGCCGAGCCGGCGGCCTTCACCCGAACCACGATCGACCTCGGCACCGTTGTCAGTGACCTTGAGGCCTCGGTCCGCTTCTACACTGAGGGGGTCGGTTTTCAGGAACTCAAGGGGTTCGACGTCTCGGCCGACCTCGCTGGAGCTGCCGGCCTGACCGACGACAAGCCCCTCAGCATCCGCGTGCTTGTTCTTGGTGAAGGCCCCACCGCCACCAAACTCAAACTGATGCAGGTGGCTGGCACAAAACCCCGAACGGGCGACAACACCTTTATTCATTCTCATACAGGGTTTCGCTACCTGACCATTATGGTGACTGACACCGCCGCTGCCCTCACCCGACTGGAAAAGATAGGCGTGAAGCCACTGGCTAAGTCGCCAGTCACCCTGCCAGAAAAGCTGGCCCCGGGCATGTCGCTTACCTGCGTCAAAGACCCCGACGGCAATCTGGTGGAGCTAATCGGGCCAACACCGTGAGGAATGGCTCTCGGCGTCAGCACACCTTTGCCGGGATGATGCCGCTTTGCGTCAGCCAGGTGATCACCTGCTGAGCAAGTTCGGGAGGGGTCCTATCGGTCGAGTCGACAACCAGTTCCGCTGCCGTCGGCTCTTCATAGGGGTCATCGATGCCGGTGAAGCCCTTGATCTCGCCGGCTCGGGCTTTCTTGTAGAGGCCCTTGGGATCTCTCCCCTCGCAGACTGCAAGCGGAGCCTTGACAAAGACCTCAATAAAATCGCCCGGCGGCAGCATGGCCCGAACCGCGTCACGGTCACGGCGGTAGGGACTGATAAAGGCGGTGAGCGTGATGATGCCGGCCTGCACGAAGAGCTCGGCGACTGCCCCGATGCGGCGAATGTTTTCAGTCCTATCCTCCGGGCCAAACCCCAACCCAAACCGCTCGGCAAAGGCCACCCCATAATGAGGCTCAAGCAGGGCCGGTGACGCCGTAAGACCATGACGGACGTTGTCGCCATCAAGCACAAAGCTACGGAAGCCGAGGGCGTGCAGTTGGCTATCGACCGCATTGGCCAGGGTGCTTTTGCCGCAACCCGATAGGCCAGTAAACCAGACCACACAGCCGCGATGGCCAGCGGTCTTTTCCCGATCAGAGCGGCTCACCGAACTCGCGTGCCAACGCACATCGACGAGTTCGCGGTCGGTTGGTGAGGAGCCACCTGTCGAAGATTGAGGATCAGCTGCCATCAAGAATCCTTTCTCTCAAGTCGATTCAACAGTCCGGCTGGCCCGCGTTGCAAGCGAGCGAGCGGCCTACCAGCCACCAAGCTCCACCGTTTGGCTGAACCGAGCGGCCTTGCCGTCAGGCTGGCGTCGCTCGACGAGCAGCTTGACTGTTTCACCGGGCCCATGCTGACCGATCAGCTCGGTGCAGGCATTAAAGTCGGGTACCGGCCGGCCGTCGATTTCAACGATGATGTCTTGTGGACGGAGGCCAGCCTTGTCGGCGGCTGAGCCGGCCTGCACTCCACTGATCAGGCACTGACCCATGAGCGGAGCGCCGGCGATGCCCAGCTTGCCACCCTTACGAACATCGATTTCAGTACCCGGCAGCCGTCGCTGAAGATCCGCGACCACCTCATCCGAAAAACCGGTGCCAAACAGGTCAATTCGTTCGACCCGTCGGAGTCGACTGAGGACAGTCGCATCTTTCTCATCCAGCCGCACGCCATGAATGCTCACGTAGGTGAGCTGCCGCAGCCGGGTCAGTAGCCGCAGGGCCCGGCTGTCTCCCCGCCAGTTCTCATCAATCTCGACCCGCAGACCGAAGGGTCCGGCCTCATCAAATGTCGCCCCAAGTTGCTCAAGCATCGTGCGGGCTGAGACGGCTTGAGTAGCGTCGTGGAAGTCGAGTGCCACCTCAGCCCGCTGGGCGATGGCCAGATCGTCTTTCCCGGCAAGCTGTTCAAGGCCCGCCTCGGCTGCGGCGGCCAGGTCGTCCTCGTCGCGAGCGAGGAACTGCCGCAGAATATCAACCGCCCGCAGGGCCCGTTCTGGGTCACCGGCAACCGCTGCTTCCACCAGCGGCTCGACTGCGGCTGCACCCAGCGCGGCCAGCTGCTGCGAGGCCGCTTCACGAGCGGCAAACTGTTCATCACCCAGCTGCTCGATCGCAGTGGCGATAGCTGCCTCGGGGTCGGCAGCTGCAGCCGGCAGCATCCCCGTAACCGCCAGAGCCACTCCAATCACACCCACGGCAGTCAGCCGACGGCATTCGCGTTGAATCCAACACTGAACCATAGGGGCATTGAGGCACGGGGCCGAGGGGAAACAGGCCGACAGGCGGAAGTCCGAACAACCTCAAATATATCACCCTCGCGGGTGCCGCTCGCGGCCAGTTTGGACGGGCTACACTTGTTTCTGACGTCCTTTCACCCGGGCACCCTCGATGCAGCTGCCGATCCTCGACACTCCAGCCCCCGTCAGCCCTCCGCTGCCGATGCACCCCGACGATCTCGCCAACCGCAACTGGGATGCGGTCGATGTGGTCTTCGTGACGGGTGACGCCTACGTCGATCATCCCAGCTTTGCCAACGGGCTGCTGGCCAGACTGCTGGAGTCGGCCGGTTTCCGAGTGGCGGTGCTGGCCCAGCCTGACTGGCGGAGCTGTGACGCCTGGCGGCAGTTCGGCCGGCCGCGGCTCTTCTTTGCCGTGTCGGCTGGCAACATGGACTCGATGATTAACCATTACACGGCCAACCGGAAGGTTCGCAACGACGACGCCTATTCCCCTGACGGCCAGATGGGCCGGCGGCCTGACCGAGCCACGCTCGCATATTGCCAGCGGGCCCGCGAGGCCTTTCCCGGCACTCCAGTGGTGGCCGGAGGTGTTGAGGCAAGCCTGCGTCGAATTGCCCACTATGACTACTGGAGCGACACGGTGCGGCGGTCGATCCTGCTCGATGCCAAGGCCGACCTGATTGCCTTCGGGATGGGCGAGCGAACGATTCTTGACATTGCTCGGGGGCTCGCTGCCGGCAGGACGGTGCGCGAGCTACGGAACCTTCGTGGCGTCGCCTATCGACTGGGTGCGAGCGAGCCGACGCCAGCCGATGCCCTGACCCGCGAGCTGCCCGCCTTCGAGGCGGTGAAGACCGACCCCCTCGCCTTCTGTGAGATGACCCGAATCTCTCACCTTGAAACCAATCCGCACAATGCCAAGCGGCTGGTGCAGCGGCATGGCCGAGAGGCAGTGGTGGTTAATCCACCGGCACTGCCATTGGACGAACAAGAGATGGACCGGGTCTATGCCCTGCCCTTCACCCGACGACCGCATCCGCGGTATGCCACAGCCCGGATTCCCGCCTTCGAGGTGGTCCGCGACAGTGTCCAAATTATGCGAGGCTGTTTCGGTGGCTGCACCTTCTGTTCGATCACCGCCCACGAGGGCCGGATCATTCAGAGCCGCTCCAAAGAATCGATCGTCGCCGAAGTTCGCCTGCTCGCAGCCCAGCCGGACTTCAAGGGCACCGTCTCCGACATCGGCGGCCCAACGGCGAACATGTATCAGATGCGGTGCAGCCGGCCGGAGGTTGAGGCAAAGTGCCGCCGGCTCTCCTGCGTGCATCCAACGGTCTGCAAACTGCTGGGGACCGACCACGGGCCACTCAAGCAGGTGATGCGGGAGACCCGTGAGGTTCCCGGCGTGAAGCGAGTGCTGGTCGCCAGTGGTGTACGAATGGATCTGGCTCGCCGCGACCCCGAATATCTCGCTGAACTGGCGGCGCACCATGTGGGTGGCCACCTCAAAGTGGCGCCAGAGCACACCGACCCTGGCGTGCTTGACCTGATGAAGAAGCCACCGGCAAATGACTATCTGGAGTTTGACAAGGCCTTCAAGGCGGCCAGTCGTCGGGTTGGCAAGCGGCAATACACGGTGCCCTATTTCATTGCCAGCCACCCCGGCAGCGGCCTGGATGAAATGATCGACCTGGCGGTGTTCCTCAAGCGGAACGGTTACCGGCCCGATCAGGTCCAGGACTTTATCCCCAGCCCTTTTGATATCGCTGCCTGCATGTATCACACTGGGCTCGACCCAATGACCGGCAAGGCGGTGACCATCACCAAGGGGCTCAAAGATCGTCGCATGCAGCGGGCGTTGCTGCAGTTCTTCAAACCAGAAAACTACTTCGAAGTCCGCCGATCGCTGGAACAGGCTGGTCGGCAGGACCTGATCGGCTCAGGTTGCGACTGTCTGATTCCTGAGCGACCACCCCGCGAGGCTCTCAACCGTAAGCGGCGGGAAGCGACACAGGCCTTCACCGAACAGACGTCTGGTGACCACATTCGCGGTGGCCGAACCGGTCGCGGCAACCGACGGGCCAAAGTGTCCCGCGGCCGGAAGACCGTTGGCTATCGCCCCAAGCGGGCAGGCCGTGAGTAAGCGTCGGGCACTGGGCTCCGCTCGGAGGCAAAAATCACTGCTTTCTTCACGAAAGCAAATGAGAAACGCCCCGCCCCAGCCAAAAACAATCTGCGATAATCTTCGAAGAAGCAATCGCCACGAAGGCAGCCATACCGGTGACACGGGGACTTCGTGTCCTCAGTGCCTTCAAGGTGAAAAGGGTAAAAATGCGTGAGCCGGTTGATCCTGCATATCTACTGAGAGAAGTTCTGGACAGTGATTGATCGCACGAGCCAAGATGGCGAGCTGATGTACCTTAGATGTGCCTTAACTGATGGGGGATGACCAATGACCCGTTCTCTGCTGTTTCTGACGCTAGCCGTCGGTGCGATGCTGGCCGCACCGACAACTGCTGAGGCGGTCAGCCCGCGGAACCCCTACCGCACCTTCAACCTTGGTGGGATCAACTACGGTTCGATGCGGTGGGAACAGGCCCAGCGTCAGGGCCGCCGGGTCTGGCCCTATTACGGCCGCAATTCCCGCTCTTCGCGGCGGTCGGGGCCGACGATGACCTTTGGTGGCATCAGCGGTGCCGGTGGCGGAACGATCGTCCGCCAAGGAGGCAGCACCACCGGCAACACAAGCACTGGCGCCGTCACCCGCAGCCAGTCGAATTCACGCTGACTCGGCCGCCACCGGTGGCGGATCGTCCTGATAAATCCGGTACTTCTTCGTGACCAAGGCACCGCCGCGTTCCAACGTCCGCTTCGAGAGATGGTTGCTCTCAAGCACCCAGGAAAATTCCACTTCCTGCATGCCCCAGTCGTAAAGTCGAGGAACCAACGCCGCGTGCAGGACCAGCCCAACGCCCCAGGCCTGATACTCGGGTACCACATTGGTGCTGATCGCCCGCATCCGTTTGATTTCGCGTTTGTTCCAGAGCAGCTTCAAAAAGCCGAAGGGGAACAGCCGGCCGTTGATCGCCTTAATACGTGGATTGTAGTCGAGCAGGCAGAAGACCGTGCCGATTGGCTTGCCGTCGACCTCGGCAACCAGCGAAAGTTCCGGCACGATCAGGTGCTTAAGGCTGGCGGCCATGTGATCAACCTCGCCTGTCGAGAGCGGCACGAAGCCCCAGGTGCCCGCCAGGCTGGTGTTATAGATCTCGAGAAACATCTTCACCTCATCGGCGAAGCGTGACCGATCAAGCGATCGCACCGAAACCCCGAACCGCTCCTTCACGCCCTCGACCATGACGCCGAGTTTTGAGTCGACTCCCTCAAGCATCGACATCTCGCCCCAGAAGGCGTAGAGGTCCTCGACCTTCCCGAAGCCACAGCCCTCGACCAGGCCACCGTAGCTGGGCCGATTGTGGGTCATCATGAAAAAGGGTGGCGTGTCAAAGCCCTCGATCAGCAGGCCGCACTCGTAATTGAGTGACGGATTCACCGGCCCGCGGATGGCGGTCATCCCCCGGTCAGCCAGCCACTGCCGAGTGGCGGCAAACAACGCTGCAGCAGCCTCGGGATCGTCATCGCATTCAAAGAAGCCGAAGAATCCGCGATTCTCCTGATACCGCTCGATATGCCCCCTATTGACGATGGCCGTAATCCGGCCCACATCCCGGCCGCCACGAACGGCCAGAAATGACTGGCAGCGATTCCGCTCGTAGAACGGGTGCGGTCGGAAGCCGAGTAGTTCCTCCTGCGAGAGCCGTAGCGGCGGCACCCAGCAGGGATCATCGGCGTAGAGCCGCCAAGGCAGGTCAATAAAACGGCGCTGTCTTCTGCGGCTGTCAACGGGCTCGATAGTGACGGGCGGCACTCGGCGACTCCTCCGGGCAAGATGACGGATTCATTCTTTCTTCGTCGGCACCCGACGATGAACGATCGCTTCGTCGAACGAGACCAACCGATTCTGCTGCGTAGCCAGAATAACCGTCAACGCCGACACCCCCCGTTTGAGCCGCCTCTGGCAAAAGTTGCGACGGTCGATTTTCCGATTACACGAGGGAGTAGAGCAGCGGGCGACTCGTTGTCGCATCTTTGCGTTCGTCCGGTGGCGGTCGGCGTTCGCTGCTGCGGCTCGTCCGGCACAGAGAAATTTCGTTTGATCGCTATGACTTCCGCCACCTCCGCCCCGCCCGCTGTCAGGCAAGGCACCTGTTTTGTAACCGGCGGCACTGGCCTCGTCGGGAATAATGTCGTCCGCCGTCTGCTCGATAGAGGCAGCCAGGTGAGGGTTTTGGTCAGGCCCCGCCCGGGGAGCACCGATCGATCCCTTGAGGGACTTTCGGTCGATCAGCGGACGGGTTCGCTGGAGGACGAAGCCTGCCTGCAGCAGGCGGTCGATGGCGCCAGCCTTGTGATTCACTCAGCTGCAGTTGTCCACTGCGGTTGGCGGCACAGCGAGGAGATGCGCCGGGTCAACGTCGAGGGAACGAGCCGGTTGGCGCGGGCAGCCCGCCGGGCTGGCGTTCGGTTCGTGTATGTCTCAAGTGTCGATGCCCTCGGCCTCCGATCCGATGGTCTGCCGGCTGATGAAGAGACCCCACCAGGCGGTATGGTGGAATGCCCCTATGTTGTCACCAAGCGGGAGGCAGAGGCGGCTGTGCTGGCGGAGGTCGATCAGGGGCTGGATGCCGTCATCGTCAATCCGGTGTACATGATCGGCCCCTGGGACTGGAAGCCCTCCAGTGGTCGCATGCTCCTCGAGGTTAGCAGTGGCAAGGGGCTGCTGGCCCCTCCGGGTGCGAATGACTTTGTCGATGTTCGTGATGTGGTCAGCGGCATCGAGGCAGCAGCTGCCCGAGGCCAGACCGGTCGCCGCTACATTCTCGGTGGGCATCCGCTGACCTATCTCGAGGCCTGGCGTGTTTTTGCCGAAGTGACCGGCCGCCGGCCGCCGCTTGGCAATGCCCCGCCGCTGGCAGTCCGCACCGCAGGCTGGTTTGGTGACTTGGCCGCCACCGTGCTCCGTCGCGAACCGCCGGTAAACTCAGCGGCTGCCAGCATGTCGATGTTGCAGCACAACTTTTCTTGCGAACGTGCCAAGAATGAGCTGGGCTACCAGTTTCGCCCTTTTGCCGAGACAGTAGCCGATGCCTGGGCCTGGTTCTGTGAGCATGGCTACGCCGGCGGCCAGCAAGAGCAGTACACTCAATCGTCATCATGCCACACATCCTCCTCGTCGAGGACGAGAACCATCTCGCCATCGGCATCAAGTACAACCTGACCTCCGAAGGCTTCACTGTCACGGCCGTTGCTGACGGCCATGAGGCCCTGGCGGTACTCGATCAGCACAGTCCGGAGATCGATCTGGTCATTCTTGACCTGATGCTGCCCGGCATGAGTGGCTACACGGTCTGCGAGACGCTCCGCTCTCGCGGCAGCCTGGTGCCAGTGGTGATGCTGACCGCCCGAACGCTGGTGGAGGACCGAATCCGCGGCTTCGATGCTGGCGCCGATGTCTATTTGCAAAAGCCGTTCGACCTCGATGAACTGCTTTCTGTCATCCGCAGCCTGCTTAGTCGCCGGGGGAATGGCGGTGATGCGCCGTCACGCAGCGACAACAGCTTTAGCTTCGGTGAGGTGCAGGTGAACTTTGACACCTGGGAGGTTCGCCGTAATGACCAGCCGGTGCGGTTGACTGCCCTCGAGATGAAGCTCCTGAGGTACCTGATCGAGCACGAGGGGGTGGTGGT
The DNA here is from genome assembly GCA_964555385.1 of uncultured Chitinophagaceae bacterium. GTDB lineage: Bacteria > Planctomycetota > Planctomycetia > Pirellulales > UBA1268 > UBA1268. The sequence continues at coordinate 1,153 of CAZKSP010000086.1, read as the reverse complement.
TTCGCGGGCCGAACTGCTCAAAAATGTCTGGGGCATGGAGCGGGCCCCGGCTACGCGGACAGTCGACACCTTTATGCTGAACCTCCGCCGCGCCTTTGAGGAGAATCCGTCGAAGCCACAGCACTTCCTGTCGATCCGGGGAGCAGGCTACCGCTTTGTCAGTGAGCCAGAAGCAGAGCCACCAGCTGCTTCAGCCGAGTAACGTGGCTGCCGCGTGGGCTGGATCGTCACTGGCAAGCAACGACTCTCCGACCAGCATCGCCCCGATGCCAGCCGCCTCGAGCCGTTCAACATCGGCTCGGCTACGGATGCCACTCTCGGCGACCAGCACGCACTCAGCGGGCACCCGATCACGCAGTCGGAGCACATGGCCGATGTCGGTGGTCATGCTCCGCAGATCACGGTTATTAATGCCGATCAATGTCGCCCCAAGGTCAAGGACCCGTGGCAGGTGTTCCTCACTATGCAGTTCCACCAATGGCGTCATCCCGAGGTCGAGGATCTGCCGATAGAGACTTCGCAGGTGGCAGTCGTCGAGGCACTCAGCGATTAGCAGGACGGCATCGGCGCCATGAGCGCGGGCCTCGACCACCTGATAGGCGTCGATGATGAACTCCTTCCGGAGTACTGGCAGAGTCACCGCTTCACGGGCGGCGACGAGATCGGCTAGGCAGCCACCGAAGCCCTCTCCATCTGTCAGCACCGAGAGCGCCGCCGCCCCGGCAGCCTCGTAGCCTCGGGCAATCTCAGCCGGTTCGGCACCGGGCCGGATTTCACCAGCGGAAGGACTGCGGCGTTTGAATTCAGCAATGAGGCGAATACCACTCGGCGCGGCGACCGCAGCGAAAAAGTCTCGTGGCAGCGGGGCAGTGGCGAGTAGTGACTCAAGCTCGGCAAGTGGCCGCGCTACCCGCGCCGCCGCCACCTCCTGCCGTTTCCGTTCCACGATCCTGTCGAGCACAGACGCCATTGAACACCTTACACAAAGTTAGGAGAGCATCGTGAGTTTATCACCGGAAGGCAGAGAATGACCGGGAGCAATCTGTAAGTCGGCGGCGGCCGCTCGGAGGTGCCCCCGCCCACTCGCTTGACGTTCACTCAGGCCATCCAGGCCTTCGTTCACTGCACGTCCGCTTCGCTTCGCCCTCCAGGC
>CAZKSP010000085.1:0-9487 GCA_964555385.1 uncultured Chitinophagaceae bacterium | reverse complement strand
TGTGAGACACCTGAGACATCGATGCCTCGCCCCACCACATCGGTCGCGACTAGCACCTGCACGTTGCCGTCGCGGAACTCTCGCATCACCCGGTCGCGGACATTCTGGGCCAGGTCGCCGTGGATGCAGGCCACGCTGCCCGAATCCCGCTTCCGCCGCCGATCAAGCCGCTCATAGATTTTGTCGGTCCCGCGTTTGGTCCGGCAGAAGACGATCGCCTGCCGCGGATCCTCCCGCTCCAGCAGTTTCTCGAGCAGGGAAAACTTCCGGGTCGGTTCCACCGTGAAATAAAACTGCTCGATCGTCTCGACCGAAATCTCATTGGTTGAAAAGTCGAGAATCTCAGGATCCCGCATATAGCGGGTGGCCAGCTTGGCAACCGGCGGCGGCACGGTGGCCGACAGCAGCAAAGTCTGCCGGCTTTGCGGGCACCGCCGCAAAATCTTTTCGATGTCGGGCCGAAAGCCGATGTCGAGCATTCGGTCGGCCTCATCAAGAGTGACGATTTCGAGTGTCCCGAGGGTGAGCGTGCCGCGGCTCATGTGGTCGAGCACTCGGCCAGGGGTGCCAACAATCACCTCGGGATGCTTGGCCAACTTGTCGATCTGGCCCTTAATCGGCTTCCCGCCATAGACGGCAACGCACCGGAGGTGTGAACCGGATGCCAGCTTTTCAAACTCATCGCGAACCTGCACCGCCAGCTCCCGAGTGGGCACCAGTACGAGAGCCCGCACGCCACGATCACGGCCGGGACCAGCCGACAGCAGCTCCAGAATCGGCAACACGAACGACGCGGTCTTTCCGGTGCCGGTACGAGCCTGGCCGAGTACATCGACGCCGGCGATCGCCCGGGGGATCAGCCCGGCCTGCACCGGCGTTGGCTGGCTGTAACCGGCCTGCCGAACGGCCTCGAGCGTGGTTTCAGAGAGGCCGAGGCCGTTAAAGCCGTTGCCGTCGCCAACCGGCGTCACAGGGGGAGGGGGCGGGGAACGCCGCCGGCTAGCTGTGTCAGATTCTGCGTTGCTCCCGCGGTCGTCCCTGCCGGGGGATTGCTCGCCGCCAGACCGGGCGGGACGGCGCCTTCGGCGTCGCCGCCGTGGCTGTTCTTCAGCAGTCACTCAATACCTTCCATCATTCATTCGCCGCTCTCGGGGCTGCACGGCGACTATCCGGGCAGGGGGCGATCAGACATTGCTGCTGCGAGCTGTTTCGTCATGGCTCCGCCGACGGGACTGCTCGGCAGGTCGCCGTGAGAGCGGCTGGGCCTGCAAACATCATTCTATTTGTTGAAACGATACCACGCCGCTGAGAAAGCGGCAAATCGGGGCTATCGAGTGGTTACCCCGCCGGCTCGGGGCTGCCTGTGCCCCTCGCTGGACGTTCACGGCGGCCATCCGGGGCCGCCGTTCACTGCCCGTCCGCAGCGCTTCGCCCTCCGGGCTGCGCTTGCTGCCGGAGCTCGCTCGTGGGCACAGACAGCCCCGAGCCTCGTTCAACGTGTGATGTGGGGAAGCCGGGACCGGGAGCTACCGGACAGAGCGACCGGGTGACGCAGCGTCGATTGGGAACCCGTCCGGCCGGCTTCCAGTGGCTGACGCGGCGGCAACTCGCCCAGTTCGTCCGCCGCACTCCGCCAACTAGCGATCAAAGAACTTCTTGATGGCCCAGACGGTGGCGGCGCGACCAGCGCGGGCGATCGACCGGGTCAGCGGAATACGTTTGGGGCAGACGGCGACGCAGTTCTGGGCGTTGCCACACATCTGGATGCCGCCCTCGCTGGTCAGCGATTCCATCCGCTCATCGGCATTCATCTTTCCAATGGGGTGGCCGTTGAACAGCATGGCCTGGCTGATGGCATGTGGTCCGAGGAACTGCTTGTCGTAGGCCTCCTGCTTGCGGGCTTCAAAGGCTTCTTCGGCTTCTCCCTCCCGCTGCGCCAGCTCAATCTTGTTGAACTGCGGGCAGGCCTCCATGCAGCAGCCGCAGCTGATGCAGGTAGCCAATGGATAGGCGTCTTCCTGCTCTTCCGGCGAAATCCGTGGACCTGGCCCATGGTCGTACGAGTCATCGACCGACACCCAGGCCTTCACCCGCTCGAGCGACCGGAACAACCGTCCGCGATCGACACAAAGATCACGAACGACGGGAAACTTGGTCATTGGCCGCAGTTCGATCTCACCGGGAGATTCTTCAAACAGATTGTCCACCAGCGATGAGCAGGCCATCCGCACCCGGCCGTTGATCAGCATGGTGCAAGACCCGCAGACTTCCTCAAGGCAGCTGCAGTCCCAGGCGACAGGGGCCACGTGGCGGCCATCGTGCGATTTTGAAAGGGCGGCGATCCGCTGCAGAACGCTGATGACGTTCATATTCGGCTCATAGGGAAGGGTGAACCGCTCCCAATAGCTTTCCTCACCGGGGGCGTCCTGCCGTAGCACCCGCACCCGAATCTCCCGGGGCTGGCTCGCCGCAGCCTGTTGGTCAGCAGCCCTTTCACCGTTATCAACTGCCCGAATCATTGATGCTTCTCCTTCACCGAACGCGTGTTAATCGTTTGCAGAGCATCCGCCCCAGTTTGTGTTTACGAACCGGCTCCGACCGCCGCCGGCTCAGCCACTGCCGCCTGCCGCTTTTTCCAGACCTCTTCAATCACCTCCCCGCCGACCAGCCCGTAGAGCCGCGGTCGGGGCGGAATTAGCGTCGTGTCAACATCCTCATAGCTGATCACCGGATGGCCATCTGCGCCGTGGGTTCCAATCGTCGACTTCAGCCACTTGCGGGTGTTGGCCTCAAACCGATCACACCACTGTTCTGCCTCGGCCCGCTGCTCGGCCGGGTCGGTGGCCGCGATGCCAGGCATGGCAAACTCGGGCTTGTAATGCGCCCCGCGGCACTCATCCCGCAGCAGCGCCCCCTTCAGGATGAGCTTGGCAATTGGAAACATGTCGCCGAGCGACTTGGTGAAAACGACGTTCTGGTTGGTCCAGTTGCCGGTGTCCGAGAGGCTGCAGTGCCGCCAGAGATCTTCCAGCCGGCAGACCTCATCATAAGCCTGTGAAAGCTGGTCGTTCCGCCGTACCACCGTGGCCGCCCGGGTCATGACATCACCAAGTTTGCCGTGGATGTCGTACGGGTTCGACTCGCCCGGCGGCCGTGAGAGGATCGCTTGGTGGCGATCCTCCTGCCGCTTGACGGCCGTGTTGAAAAGTCGGCCATGCTCCTTTCCACCACGGCCAGCCCCGGCGATCACGCCAGAAGCACAGAACAGGCCACTGAAGATGCACGAGAGCAGGGAATTGGCTCCAAGCCGGTTGGCTCCGTGGTACTGATAGTCGCACTCCCCAATCGCATAGAGGCCGGGAATGTTGGTCTGCTGGTTGCGGGGCGAACCCTCCGTCAGACCACCGCTGGCGCTCTTCTCATAGTCCACCCAGAGGCCGCCCATCGAGTAGTGCACCGCCGGGAAGATCTTCATCGGGGTGTCGCGGGGATCGACACCCTGAAACTTCTCATAGATCTCGAGAATACCCCCAAGCTTGCGGTCGAGCGTCTCGCGGGGAATGTGCGTCAAGTCGAGATAGACGCACAGCCGATCCTGCTCAACCGACAGGCCATCGGTGGTGCAGATGTCGAAGATTTCTCGCGTGGCGATGTCGCGGGGCACCAAGTTGCCGTACTGCGGGTACCGCTCCTCCAAAAAGTAATACCGTTCCGATGTCGGGATGTCCTTTGGATCGCGCCGATCCTGCGGTGTCCGCGGCACCCAGACGCGGCCCCCTTCGCCACGGGCACTCTCGCTCATCAGCCGCAGTTTGTCGGCACCAGGCACGGCGGTGGGATGCACCTGGATGAACTCGGCGTTGGCATACTTCACGCCCGCCTGATAGGCCCGACTGACCGCACTGCCGGTGCAGATCATCGACATGGTCGAGCGGCCGTAGAGCAGCCCGCAACCACCCGACGCCAGAATGACAGCATCGGCGGGGAAGGCCCGAAACTTCATCGTGACCATGTCCTGGCAGACGGCCCCGATGCAGCGACCGTCGTCATCGAGCACCGGTTCGAGAAAGTCCCAAAACTCCCACTTCTTGACCCGGCCTTCGACCTCCCAGCGGCGAACCTGCTCATCGAGGGAGTAGAGCAGTTGCTGACCGGTTGTCGCTCCTGCAAACGCGGTCCGCTTGTAAAGCGTGCCACCGAAACGGCGCTGGTCGCGAAAGCCCTCAGGGGTGCGATTGAAGGGCACGCCCAGCCGGTCCATCAAGTCGATGATCCGCGGGGCCCAGTCGGCCATTTCTTTGACCGGCGGCTGATGCTGGAGAAAGTCACCGCCATAAACCGTGTCGTCGAAATGCTTCCACTCGTTGTCGCCCTGCTGCCGGGTTGAGGCATTGACGCTGTTGATGCCGCCCTGGGCGCAGACGCTGTGCGACCGCTTCACCGGCACCAGGCTGACCAAATCGACCCCCACTCCCAGTTCAGCCAGCCGCATCGTGGCTGAAAGGCCGGCTAGGCCTCCACCGATCACGAGCACTCGTGGTTGTGCCATCGTTCAGTCCCTCTCTTGGGTTTGGGTCGCCATACTCCGTGAATCAGTCAAGGGCCGGAAGGCTTACTGGTTGCATTGCTCCGGCATTGTGGCTATCTGCCGTCTCACCTTCGAGCAACTGCCGGGCCCGATCCATGCGAGTCTCAATCTCGCGAGCCTCTTCGACGTCGATGGCCCGCATGCCGCCAAGGGCACCGAGACCAGCTGCTGCCAGCCCCACACCAACAACGACACTCAGCCAATTGGCCCGCTGCATGGCTGCTGGGCTGGTCCAGAGTCCCCAGGTGACACCCAGACTCCAGAGACCGTTGGCAAAGTGAAAGACTGTTGAGAGGATCCCGATCGCGTAGAGCAAAGCCACCAGCATCGGCTTCAGAGCCACTGCTGCTGAACTGGAGGCATGGTGGGGATCAAACTGTCCGCCTCCCAGCGGGGCACCCAGCCAGTGCAGCTGCGTAATGTGCCAAAGAATGAAAGCAAAGGCGATCATGCCGGTGGCCCGCTGCAACGTGTAGCGGATGTTTCCCATGTAGGCATACGAGCCAACATTTGGCATCCCATTGGCAATGATCACAAACCCCATCACCGCGTGAAAGATCATCGGAATAAAGATGAACGCCCATTCCACAACCGGCAGGAGCGGGCCGAGTGAGTGGATGAGATTGACGCGGGACTGAAACGAGGCGGCCCCGCCGAGCACCGAGGCATTGGTCAGCAGGTGGACAACCAAAAAGGCACCGACAGGGACCAGACCTGCCAGTGAAAACAGCCGGTACAGCAAAAATTGATTGCGGCTCAGAAACGAATCATCCGACGGAGTGGAAGCGGCCACGACTCTCCTCAGCAGGCGTTCGGCAACGGTTCTGAAGCCCGGTGGCGGCCCTCAGCAAACCAGCCGGCCACGTATCGGGCACTCCGCCAATATCGCACCCTCACGAGGCATGAGGGAACGGCACGGCGGCGAGCTGGCGTTGTCGGGCCGAACGGCACCCGTCCACCAGGCCACGCGAAAACATTTCGCGCAGACCTTAAGGAGTATAGGTTGTGGGCCACGCAGGGCAACGGGCCACCAGCGTTTGGCGAGAACGTCAATCGCGTTTTATACTTCTTTCATCTCGGCCGACCCGACGCAAGCGGAGAGCAACGAGGGTGACAAAGCCCAGAATTATCGTGGCAGGAATGCCCCTCGGCGCTGCGTCAGCCGCAGCCCCTGACGGCATGGATCGGCTGTTCGACCCGCTCGTTTGCGACACCGTCAGGGCCGATACGCCGGCCGAATTGATGACCATGCTGTCGGGTGGGCCGGTCGCCGCAGTCATGCTGGCTGGCCCGCTCGCGACCGCCCCGGAGGCCATCCTGTCGCTCCTGTCAGGGCCGGCGGTGCTCGATCACTTTCCTGATGGGGTTGCTCTGCTCGACTCATCAGGAGGAGTGCTCTGGGCCAACGACGTACTGACTGGCTGGTTCGCCAGCCGCGGTGGGCCGGCAGCCAACTTCCTGACCGCGCTTGGCAGCCCCACGTGGGTCGACCATGCCAGCGACCACCCGCTGCCCGCCAGTTGGCTGCGGGATGAGGCCTCGGCTGAGGCAGGCGGCATCACCCTGCGAATGACCAACGACCATTTCCTGCACGTACGGGCATCGCCCATCTTCACGCTTCCACCGCCCGCCCTGCGGTCGTTGGCCGCAGACTGTCCAGCAGGGACACAGGCAGCTGTCGTCGTGGTGCGGGATGTCACCCGAACAATCCTTGAGCAGCAGAAGCGGGCGGCGATTCATCAGGCCGGACAGACGCTCGCCGACCTGTCTCCCTCTGAATTGGCCGACATGACGGTGGAGGAGCGGATTGAGCTGCTCAAAAGCAACATCATCCACTACGCCAAAGACTTGCTGCAGTTCGACGTACTGGAGATCCGGCTGCTCGACCGGCAGACCAGCCGTCTTGAGCCGCTGTTGGCCGAGGGCATGCAACCGGAGGCTGAGTCCCGGGTGCTCTATGCCCGTGAGGAAAACAACGGTGTCACCGGCTTCGTGGCTGCCACCGGCCGCAGCTATCTCTGCAACAACACGGTGCAGGACCCACGATTCCTCGAGGGCTGCAAAGGAGCCAAAAGCTCAATCACAGTGCCGCTGCTGATGCACTCGGAGGTAATCGGCACGTTCAATGTCGAAAGCCCCGCCCCGGGAAGCTTCACTGAAACAGACCTGCAATTCCTGCAAATTTTTTCTCAGGATGTGGCCGCCGCGCTCAATACCCTCGAGTTGCTGGTGGCCGAGAAGGCAACCACGGCCGCCGAAAGTATCGAGGCCATCCACGGGGCTGTTGCCTTGCCGGTTGACCAGATTCTCAATGATGCTGTCAACGTGATGGAACGGTACATCGGCCATGACCCGGACGTGGTCGAAAGGCTGCGCCGAATTCTCCGTAACGCCCGGGACATTAAGCAGGTGATCCAACGGGTGGGTGAGAAGATGACCCCCAGCTATGCGCAACTGCAGGGGCGGACCACCGGACAGCAGGCAAACCTGCGAGGCCGAACCATCCTTGTAGCCGATGCCGACGATGAGGTTCGGGCCGCAGCCCACAATCTATTGGAGCGGCAGGGCTGCGTGGTTGAGACCGCCCGCGATGGCAACGAGGCAGTGTCAATGGTGAAGGCGGCAGGGGATGGCGGGTATGACGCCATCATTGCCGACATTCGGTTGCCTGACATGAGTGGCTATGACCTGCTAACCCGACTGCAGGCGGTACTCGACCCAGTGCCGCTGATTCTGATGACAGGCTTTGGCTATGACCCTGGCCACTCGATCGTGAAGGCCCGGCAGGCAGGGGTCGATCTGGTGCTGTTCAAGCCCTTCCGTCTTGACCAGCTACTTGAGACGGTGCAGCGCTGCGTCAGTCGTCGCCCCGCGGCCTGCTGACAGCGGGCTGAGTCCTCAGCGCAGGATGCTGATTCCGCAGGAAGCCAGGCACGGAAGCAGCCGGACGGACACCTCAGCTGAAGCGGCATCAGCTCGAACTGCGGGCCCGTCTGGCTCGCGCCGGCAGCTTCCAGCCACGGTGATGCCCCCCCACTTTTACTCCATCACCGCACCTAGGGAAGCCTGGCAAACGGCGCAATCCCGCCGCCGTTCTACCCGCAGCCTTGGGGTTGACCCCGGTTGTGAACCGTGGCTATTCCTCCCACCCCGATATCGGTTTTTCGCAGTTCCCCTAGGAAATCACTGATGGCCCGGCCCCACGGTTTTGCACATCAGAAGGCTTTCTTCGCAGCATTACTGGTGCTGTTTGGAAACGCTCTCGCTGGCCTGCCCGGCATCGCTGCCGATTTGGCTTCGTCGCCGCAGCCTGCTGAAACAACTTCTGAGGAATTGCCCCCCGATGTCGTCGCGGCAAAGCTTTCGGCCGAGGTCGCAGCCCGCCAACTCGAAGCGAAGCGGCTTGCCGACAAAGATCCGCTAGCCGCTCTTGAGTTGCTCGATCAGGCGACTGAGGCGGTCGCTGCCGAAACCAGTCTGCCAGAGTCGACTCGTTCGCTCATCAGCCGCCGCCTCGAACGCACCCGCAATGACATTGAGCAGGCGAGCGGCAAACGTCGAGCGGAACTGGAACTTGATCGCCGCAACATGGCAGTCAAGGCCGAGATCGATCGCGAGCGTGGGGCAAAGGTTGAAGTCGACCAACGACTGGCCCGGCTGGTGGAGGAGTACAACACACTGATTGATGAGCAGCGGTTCGCCGAGGCTGAAGTCATTGCGAAAAAGGCGGCCCAACTGTCACCCGACAGCGTTGTCGCCCGCCAACTGCTCAGCCAGAGCCGCGTGATCCGCCGGCTCGACACGCAGAAAATGATTGCCACCAGCAAGGGCGACGCCCTGCTGGATGTTGTTGAAGACGCCGAAGCATCGAGCGTGCCGTTTGTGGGGCCGATTGAGTTTCCCGAAACCCGTGATTGGGAAGACCTTACCAAGAGTCGGGCCCGGCTGGCGGCTGAGGGGCGATCGCGGATGACACCGGCAGAGCTCGAGATCAAGCAGAAGCTTTCCACGCAGGTGAAGGCAGCCTATCGGGAACGACCGCTCGCCGAGGTGCTGGACGAACTCTCCAAGCAGGCCGGGGTTCCGCTGCATGTTGACCTGGTCGGCCTCGATAGCGAGGCAGTTGGCACCGACACGCCAGTGACGATCTCACTCGATCAGACAATTTCACTGAAGAGCGCACTGAAACTGCTGCTTGAGCCACTGCATCTCGACTATGTGATTCGCGACGAAGTGCTGAAGATCACCAGCCCACGGCTGGTGCAGGGCGAGGTCTACAGCGTCTCCTATCCGGTGGCCGACCTGGTCATTCCGATTCCGAACTTCTCAGCCGACGGGCTGGGCATTACCGGTGCTTTGAAGGAAGGCTATTCCCGGATGTCAGCCACTGACATGAAAGTGGAGGTCGGACCGCCACCGGCGGGCATCACCAACGGCATGGGTCTGCCGCCGGCAGCGGGAGGCGGCAGTCCAAACCCGAACGTACTGGCCCAGCTTCAGGGTGGTTCAGTGGGTGGGGGTGGCACCTCGGCAGCGCCCTCATTCGGCAAGACGGGTGGCGGCCAAGCCGACTTCCAGTCACTGATTGATCTGATTCAGCAGACCGTGGCCCCGACAAGTTGGAACACGGTTGGCGGCCAGGGAGCCGTCATGCCCTTTCAGACCAACCTCAGCCTTGTGATCAGCCAGACCCAGGAGGTGCATGAAGAAATCGCCGATCTGCTCGATCAGCTACGGCGGCTGCAGGACCTACAGGTCACGATCGAGGTGCGATTTATCACGCTTGATGACACCTTCGCCGAACGCATCGGCGTCGACTTTGACTTCAACATCCAGACCGGGGTTGGCCAGCCGCTAAACATGACGGCCATCCCAACAGCAAGCAACGGGTCGCTCAAT
>CAZKSP010000084.1:0-9494 GCA_964555385.1 uncultured Chitinophagaceae bacterium | reverse complement strand
GTGGCGGCGGGGGAAGCGTTGAGGGGCCGCTGGTGGGCAACACCTCAACCATTGACGACGCCTGCCGCATCGACAACTTTGGTCAGTGCGGTTATGGCTGTTAGACCAGCGTAAGATCGGCAAAAAAGAAAGCCGAAAACCCCAATTTTTACAGGCTAAAATGCACTTCGCTATTCGTCAGTGTAACGTGCAATCAGCTCGCCTACTTCCACCGGCGTGCCGGGGCTGACGAGCACCTCTGCCAGCGTGCCGTCCTGTTCGGCGTAGACGGTCGTCTCCATTTTCATTGCCTCAAGGCTCAGCAGTTTGTCGCCCTTCTTCACCTTGTCGCCCGGCTTGACGGCCACGGTGACGATGAGGCCTGGCATTGGCGCGCCGATGTCGCGGGGGTCGTCAATGACCGCCTTCGGCCGCTGCTGGATGGTTCCTTCCAGGGTGCGATCGGCCACGGTGACACTGCGAGGCTGGCCATTGAGTTCAAAGAAGACCGTTCGGGTGCCGTCGGCATGCGGCTCGCCGACAGTCAGCAGCCGAATCACCAGCGTCTTGCCCGGCTCGATATTAACGAAGAGTTCCTCGCCTGGTTTTGGACCCTCGAGGAAGGCCGGGGTTGGCAACACGGCCACATCGCCATAGTCAGCTCGGTGCCGGGCGAAGTCCTGGAAGACCCGTTCGTAAAGCAACCATGAGGCCACTTCGCGGGCAGTCGCCTCGCGGCCGACAATCGTGGCCACCTCGGCCGTCGCATCGGCCATGTCGGCTGGCGGCAGGGTCGCGCCGGGGCGACCATCGATGATCGTCTGGTTGCGGACCACCCGGGCGACGACCTCGGGTGGAAAGCCGCCCGGGGGCTGGCCCATACGGCCGGAGAGCAGATCGACGACCGACTCAGGGAAGGCGATCTCGCGGGTGCTGGCTATCAGTTCGCCCGCTTGCATGTCGTTGGTCACCAGCAGCAGGGCGAGGTCGCCGACTGCCTTGCTCGTCGGCGTTACCTTGACGATGTCGCCCAACAACTGGTTGACCTCGGCGTAGGTGCGGCAGACATCCTCCCAGCGGTCGGCGAGGCCGAGGGCCCGGGCCTGCTCCAGCAGGTTGGTGAACTGGCCGCCGGGCATCTCGTGCAGGTAGAGGTCAGCGTCCGGAGCCTTCATGCCGCATTCAAACGGCGCATAGTATTCGCGAACAGCCGACCAATAGTGGGTCAGCAGCCGCAGTGGCTCGGGGTCGAGGCCGGTGTCGATCTCGGTGTGCCGGGCCGCCTCGACAATCGCATTGAGGTTCGGCTGGCTGGTCAGCCCAGAGAAGGGGGCCATGGCGGCATCGACGGCACTGGCACCGTTTCTGGCGGCTTCCAGACAACTGGCCAGCGACGCCCCCGAGGTGTCGTGCGTATGAAAGTGAATCGGTAGGCCAACCTCGTCATGCAGGGCCTTCACCAGTCGGCCGGCTGCGAAGGGTTTGCAGAGGCCGGCCATGTCCTTGATGGCCAGCAGGTGGGCGCCACGCTTCTCCAACTCCTTGGCGAGGTCGACGTAGTACTGCAGCGTGTATTTGTCCCGCTTCGGGTCGAGTACGTCACCGGTGTAGCAGACCGACGCCTCGCAGAGGCCGCCGCTGTCACGGACTGCCGCCATGGCCACTTCCATGTTCGGCACCCAGTTCAGTGGGTCAAAGACACGAAACAGATCGATGCCGGCATCGGCTGATTCCTTCACGAATGCCTGGACAACGTTGTCGGGATAATTGGTGTAGCCGACGGCATTGCTGGCTCGCAGCAGCATCTGGAAGAGGACGTTCGGAATCTTCTCCCGCAGCCGCGTCAGCCGCTCCCAAGGGCATTCCTTGAGGAACCGCATCGCGGTGTCGAAAGTGGCCCCGCCCCACATCTCGAGTGAAAACAGGCCGCTGGCCAGCCGGGCATAGGCGTCGGCGACGGCCAGCATGTCGTAGCTCCGCATCCGGGTGGCCAGCAGAGACTGATGGGCGTCCCGCATGGTGGTGTCGGTCAGCAGCAGGCCCTTGTGATCGCGGACCCATGTCGAGAATTTTTCCGGCCCCAGTTCCAGCAGCTTGGTTCGACTGCCTGCCGGGGGATCCTGTTTGGGATCGAAGTCGGGCACCACTGCGGGTGTCCGACGGGCGACCGGCCGGCGATTTTTCATCAGCGGGTTGCCGTTGACGATGGTTTCGGCCAGGAAGGTCAATAGCCGGGTGGCTCGATCCTGTCGCACAGGGAAGTCAAACAGGCTGGGGGTTTCGTCGATGAACCGAGTCGTGCAGTTGCCAGCGAGAAACTCGGGGTGGGTGACCAGGTTGATCAGAAAGGGGATGTTTGTCTTTACCCCGCGGACGCGGAACTCTTGCAGGCAGCGTTCGATATGGCCGGCGGTTTCGGTATGAGTGAGACCGCGGGCGGTTACTTTGACCAGCAGCGAGTCGAAGTAGGGGGTGACGACAGCTCCTGAGAAAGCGGTGCCCGCGTCGAGCCGAATGCCCATGCCGCTGGCTGACCGGTAGGCCGTGATTCGGCCATAGTCGGGCAGGAAGCGGTTCTCGGGGTCTTCGGTCGTGACACGGCACTGGATCGCCGCCCCCATCATGCGAACGGCCGCTTGGTCGGGCAGGCCGATCGCGGGGTCGGAGAGTTTGTGGCCGGCGGCAATCTGCAGCTGCCGTCTGACGATGTCGATGCCGGTGATCTCTTCGGTCACCGTGTGCTCGACCTGAATCCGCGGATTGACCTCGATGAAGTAGAAGCGATCGGCATCGGCGTCGACGAGGAACTCAACCGTGCCGGCGTTCTCATAGCGGGCGGTCTTGCCGATAGCCAACGCGGCCTCGCAGATCTGGTCACGCAGGGCCGGCGCGAGGTTGGGGGCGGGGGCCAACTCGACCACCTTCTGATGCCGCCGCTGCACCGAGCAATCGCGCTCATACAAATGGACGAGGTTGCCGTGGGTGTCGCCGAGCAGTTGCACCTCGATGTGCCGGGCCCGTTCGATGAACTTTTCGACAAAGACGCTGGTGCTGCCGAATGCGGTCTTGCTTTCCCGCTGAGCGCTTTCGAGGGCCCCGGGCAGTTCGTCCTTGCTGCGGACAACCCGCATGCCCCGGCCGCCGCCGCCATGGGCTGCCTTGAGGATCACCGGATAGCCGAGGCCGTCGGCAATGGCGAGGGCGTCGTCGAGGCTCTCGACCGCCTTGGGCGAGCCGGCCAGAATCGGCACCCCGGCCCGCTGGGCCAAGTCGCGGGCGGCGGTCTTGTCGCCGAGATTTTCCAGCAGTTCCACCCGGGGGCCGACAAAGATGATGCCGGCCTTGCTGCAGGCCCGGGCAAACTCGGCGTTCTCCGACAGGAACCCGTAGCCAGGGTGAATGGCATCGACACCGTGGGCCCGGGCGAGGGCGACGATGCCCTCAATGTCGAGGTAGCTGCGTAACGGCTCGCCAGACTTGCCGATCAGGTAGGCCTCGTCGGCCTTGAAGCGGTGCAGCGCGAAGCGATCTTCGTGGGCGTAAATGGCGACCGTCCGCATGCCCAGTTCGTGGGCCGAGCGAAAGATGCGGATGGCGATTTCACTGCGATTGGCGACGAGAAGCTTTTGAATGGGAGAGGGCTGCATGACACCGGGATGGGGGGAGAGAATCCTGAACAAGAGACCGCAATCGTACCCTGCCTGCCGGTGGCGGCCTACCGGCAGCCCAGTCAGCTACCTGTTCCCTCCGAATCGCCCGGCGCAAGCCGGGAGATGGACGGCGCTCATTCCCGGGATTGTGGATGCAGGAAAATCCCAGCCAATGCCCCTTTGGCAAACAGCACTCGCACTCACCCCTTTTTCTCTTCGGCGTAGCTGGCCCGCAGGTAGATCGGTTTGACCGCCGCCGCATCGACCAGTTCGTTGCGTACCGCTGCCGCCAGGCCGAGACGGGCAACGGTCGATGCGGTTGGCTGGCGGGTGGCCGGAGCGGCGATCCAGAGGTCGGGTCGGGTGTCGGGCAGTTCGCTGAGCAGCGGGTCGGCCAACGCCAGGCCTGAGCCGGTGACGGCCGCTCCACGGGGCAGGCTGTCACGCCAAGCCTCAGGCTTTTGCAGGCCAGTGATCTGAAGTTGCCAATTGCCCGCGTCGATTGCTCCCGGCGGACCGGCAGGCGATGCAGTGACCGCAAAGAGTTCACCGCGGCCGGCATCGAAGACAACCTGCACCGGCCCCAGCGGGCTGCCGGCCGCCACCGCCTGGGCGGCGAGACAGGTTGCGGTTGGAATGGCCGCAACCGGGCAGCCAGCTGACCAGGCAATGGCCTTGGCCGTGGTGACTCCCACCCGCAGCCCGGTGAAGGGCCCTGGGCCGATCGCGACTGAGACCAGCGTGGTCTCGGCGAGGGGCCAGCCGGCCGCCTCGGTCAGCGTCACAATTGCAGGAATCAGGCCGCGGCCGTGGTCACTTCCGGCAGGAAATGCGAACTCGCGAAGATCGTCCTGCGGCGTTCCGACGGCCACGCTGCCGGGGCTGCTGCTGGTCTCAATAGCGACAAATGGGCCGGTCGATGGCATCGGCGAGGGGCTTCCTTGACCGTTGTAAAGCTGGCATCATACTTCTTGTTGGTGGTTCGTGAGCAGCTGTTGCCACGTAGTTGCCGTCCCGTTGGATCGCCCATCCAACCGTTAGAGGCCGATCCGACGGCAGGAAAGTATCTGTGAAGCTCGCCATCATCAGCGATATCCACGGCAACCTCGAGGCGCTCTCAGCGGTCCTTGAGGATATCGATCAGCAAAAGGTCGACGCCCTCTACTGCCTCGGGGACGTAGTAGGCTATGGCCCCAATCCCTGCGAGTGCCTGTCGCTGGTGCGGGAGCGGTGCCAGCGGGTTATCCTCGGTAACCACGATCAGGGGGTGTTATTCGATCCGGAGGGCTTCAACATTGGGGCCGAACGGGCGATCCGCTGGACCCGCGACCAGCTTGAGCGGCATGACCAGCGGCTGCGGCATCCCGATGACAGCCTGAGTGATTTTCTGGGGGAGTTGCCGCGGAGTTTCAAGGAGGAAGACATTCTCTTTGTCCACGGCTCAGCCCGCCGGCCTCTGGATGAATATGTCTTTCCGGAGGACATCTACAATCCGCTGAAGCTCAAGCACATTTTTGAATTGGTGCCGCGGCTCTGCTTTCAGGGGCACACGCACATTCCTGGGGTGTTTACGCTTGCTCCGGAGTTTGTGGCGGCGGCGGTGGGGCCTGGCACCACCGAGGTGCGAATGATGCTGCCAACGACTAAGGCGATGATCAATGTGGGCTCGGTGGGGCAGCCACGGGACACTGACCCACGGTCGTGCTACGTGATTGTTGAAGACTTCGAGCGGATCCGCTTCCGCCGAATTTCGTACGAAGCCGAGGCAACCGCGGCGAAAATTCACGCCATCCCCGACCTCGACAATTTTCTGGGCGATCGGCTGCTGCAAGGCCGTTAGCTTCACGGCTGGCTTCACGGAAAGCTCGGGCATCGTGCCCGACTTTCCTTGGGCGGAACGCCACAAAGCCGAGGTTTGTGACGTTCCGCTGGTGCTCATTGGCGGCAGCTAGTTCACGGAAAGCTCCGACTTCCTGTCGGCCTTTCCTTGGCGGGCTTCCGCCCGCTGGTGCTCATTGGCGGCATCCTGCCGCCGGATGGCAGTGCGGCTGGAGCCGAACTGGCTTCACGGAAAGCCCGGGGCATCGTGCTTCACGCCTACGGGCACAAAGCAAATGCTTCGAAGCCCGAAGCGCAAGCTGAGGGAAACCACGTTTTTTGAGTCACGACGCGTATTCCCTCGGCTCGCGGCTCGTGCTCAACTTTCTTCGTGCGAAATGGTGAATTCGCAGCCTGCGAATGCCCTAACAGGTTTGCTACACTTCCCTTTTTCTGACACCAACCCGCTGACGGACCGCTTGTGGAACGCCGCTACGCCTTTTTTATTGCCATTTCACTCGCCGCCGTTCTCAGCAGCCAGGTGCTGCGGTCGGTGCTGTTTCCCAAACCTCCTGCAGATCCGGCAATCGCCCAGCAGGACGTGGCAGAGCCGACGGGCGAACCGCCGGCCGAGCGGCCAGCGATGCCAGCGGATGGTGACGCACCCTCTGATGCTCCGGCCACGACAACCGCAGCTCGGCAGCCTGACGCGGTGGGTGACGAGTCGAGCGTGACCGCCGCTGCTGCCGCTCCCCGGCAACACTTCAGCCTCGGAACGCTCGACCCCGACGGGCCTGTTGGCATGCTGGTGACGCTCTCCAGCCGCGGCGGCACGGTCGAGCGGATTGAGTTGGCTGGCGAGCAGTTTCACGATCAGGATGACCGGGGGGCATACATCGGTCACCTGGCGGCCGACGTCGTGCCGGAAGGCTGTCGACTCGGTGTTGTCGGCCCTGGAACGCCGGCGGCAGCTGCCGGGCTGCGGGCTGGCGATGTCCTCCTTCGCATCAATGACTCCAACACGCCCGATCCCCAAAGTCTGGTTGCTGTGCTGGCTCGGTTGAAGCCACGACGCCCACTGCAACTCACCTTCCGCCGCCCGTCGGGTGAGGAGACTCTTGGTGCTGAGCAGACCATTGAGGTGTTGCCGACCCGGCGACCCCTTGAGGTGATTCGGCCCGAGTTCTCTGCCGTCCCGGTCGCCGATGTGGCGGCTGGCTTTCACGACCCGCTTTCCTTTCGGCTGTCGCTGGCTTCTCGCGACGGCAAGTCGCGGTCGCAGGAAGATGCCGAACTGCCGGGGCATGAACTTGAGCAGATCGACTGGGAGGCTGAAGCTGGCAACGATGGCCGGTCCGTCACCTTCCGTCGTCAGTTGGCCGGCGGCCTCGCGGTGGTCAAGGAGTACCGGCTGGTGACAGCCGCCGATGAGCCGGTCGGTCAGGTCGACGATGCCCGGGCAGGGCAATACAGGCTGCAGCTGCGGGTGTCGTTCACCGCTGCCGAACCGACTCAGCTTGAATATGCCCTGGCCGGCCCCAACGGCCTGCCGACGGAAGGCTGGTGGTATGCGGCGCGGATCTCCCGGTCGTGGGGCACGCTGGGTGTCCGCGATGTGGCGATGCGGTTTGTGGGCGAGCCGACCGCCCTCGTCAGCAGCCTGACTCTCGCCGATGAAGACACCGAGCAGCCCGCCACAGCCGTACTTGAGGGCAAGCCGTTGGCATTTGCGGGCGTCGATGCGCTCTACTTTGCCTGCGGGCTGATCCCCGCAGTGGATGGTCCCGAGGTGCCTCGGTTGGCCGAGGTGCAGCCGGTGGTTGTCGGTGAGGTGCCCCAGGCCGCCCGCCGCAAACTGGTGAATGTCAGCTGCCAACTGCTCTCCCGTGAGTTGGACCTTGAGTTGGGCCAGACCGTCACGCACCGCTACGACATCTTTGCCGGTCCGAAGAAGCCCGAACTGCTGGCGAGCTTTGGGCCACCGCGGGCAGCGATGAGCGACCTCGTCTATTACGGCTGGTTCGGCTGGGTGGCCCGGCCGATGATCGCGATTCTGCACGTGCTGCATGCCATCGTCCGCAACTATGGCATCGCCATCATCCTGCTGACGGTGATTGTCCGTGGAGCGATGTTCCCCATCAGCCGCAAGCAGGCGGTTTCATCGCAGAAGATGCAGGTGCTGCAGCCCGAGATGAAGGCGATTGCCGAGAAGTACAAGAATGATCCGCAGAAGCGGACCATGGCGACCCAGGAACTCTGGAAGAAGCACAACTACAACCCAGCTGGGGGCTGCCTGCTGGTCTTCATCCAGATTCCGATCTTCATGGGGCTTTACCGATCGCTGGCAACCGATGTCGAACTGCGGCAGGCGCCGCTGTTCAGTTCGGCGGTCCGGTGGTGCTCGAATCTTGCCGCCCCCGACATGATGCTCGATTGGTCGAATTTCATGCCGGGCTTTCTGGTCGCCCCTGAGGGCTGGCTGGGGCCCTACCTCAACATCTTTCCACTTTTGACCATCGGCTTGTTCCTCTGGCAGCAGAAGCTGTTCATGCCGCCGGCAGTCGATGAGCAGGCCAAGATGCAGCAGCAGGTGATGAAGTACATGATGTTTTTCATGGCGCTGATGTTTTTCAAGGTGCCCTGCGGCCTCTGTCTTTACTTCATTGCCTCAAGCCTTTGGGGCATCGCCGAACGGCTGATGCTGCCGACGGCCAAGCCCGGTGCTGCCCTGGCAGGGGCCGGTGGCCCGACCGTGGTTGACGCCATCAGCAGCAAGCCAGTGGGCCCGGCGGCCGCAGCCCGCACCAAACGCCGCAAGCGGAAGTAGCAGCCGTGGCAGCCCGGCGTGGTGCATTGCAAATTCTTTCGCTGGCTGCGGGCCTTTCTGGCGTAGTATTTCGCCATGTCCGTTCCCTCCACCACTGACCTAATCGTTGCCCCGGCAACACCACCGCGGCCGGCTGTCCGGGCAATTGTGCGGCTGACCGGTGACGGCCTGGTCGAGCTGCTTGGACGGATGTTTACGGCGGCGGAGGGTGAGCCGCTCGCCCTGCCCACGGTTGGTCAGCCACCCCGGCAGATTCCGCTGCGGCTCCATCGTGAATCGCTTGGCCGCGACTGGGGAGAGTTACCCGTGGCGATGTTGTTCTGGCCGGGGCCGAGCGGGCCGCTGGGGGCGGCAGTGGCCGAGGTGCAACTGCCTGGCTCACCGCTCTTGCAAGCGGCCTTGGTCGAGGAGGCCTGCCGGCTGGGAGCGCGGCTGGCTCGTGGCGGCGAGTTTTCGCTGCGGAGCTTTCTGGCCGGCAAGATCGATCTGCTGCAGGCCGAGGCGGTGGTGGCGGTGGTTGAGTCCCGCACGCCCGAAGAACTGGGGGCCGCGCTTGACCGGATGGCAGGTGGGGTAGGCCGGCAGTTGGAACAGCTTCGCGGCCAATTGCTTGACTTGGTGGCCGACATCGAGGCCGCCATCGACTTTGCCGATGACCTCGCGCCCGACGCAGTGCCGGTGGCAGGGACTGCCGCTCATGTGCTGCTGCCACAGCTTGCACCGGTGCTTAAGGGGCTTGATGGCGTTGGGGCCCAGCTGGCCAGCCGTGAGGTCTCTGGCCGCGTCGGTCTGCCTCGGGTGGTGCTGGCCGGATTGCCCAACATCGGCAAGAGCAGCCTGTTCAATGCGTTGCTTGGCCGCGAGGCGGCGTTGGTGGAGGACGCGGCCGGCACCACTCGCGACTGGGTTGCCGGTGAACTGGTCGATGGTCACGGCCGCCCGGCCTGCTTGCTCATCGACCTCGCCGGTGTGCTTGCTTCACCTGAGCAGGCAATGGATGAGCCCGACGACTTGGTGGCGTCGGTTGTCGCGGCGGCTGACCGAACGGCGCGTGCAGAAATCGGCCGGGCCGATGTGGTGGTTCTCTGCCGCGACGCCGCAGGCACGGCTGCAGATGAGCTTTGCCTGCCAGCGGAAACACCGCGTGTTGCGGTGATCACCCGAGCTGATCGGATGCCTCCTGATGCACGTGCCGACAGCAGCGACGACTCGTTGGTGAC
>CAZKSP010000083.1:9299-9533 GCA_964555385.1 uncultured Chitinophagaceae bacterium | reverse complement strand
GCTGCAAGGAACCACATCACAGGATACGGAATTGCGACAGACCCAACGATATAGCATGCCACTGCAGCTCGATCACCCGTCATGAAAGAGCCGACAAACGCGCCAAGAAGCCCGCCGATCAATGTAAGGATGCCGAAAATAATTGTTCGCTTCATAAATTCCTGATCACTGCCAATAACCCGTTGCGGGAGATCGACTTCGGATTGACGGCTACGGGATTCGATCAGGGTGGCC
>CAZKSP010000083.1:0-9289 GCA_964555385.1 uncultured Chitinophagaceae bacterium | reverse complement strand
GGCCGGGGGAGGAGAAACAAAAACAGCACCGTACTGATGCAACCGACTACGACACCCAACACGAAAAGAAACGTGACAGAAAGAACACAGAACGCGGCCTGTTTCCTTCTTCGCACACTACGGTTCGATGACAGAAGGCTTTGCGCTTCTTGAATTCTCCATTCGCTGACGAGAAATGCGATCGCTTCCCCCAGCCTTTGCCGGCACACTGTGCAAAGCGGGTTGTATTCATCGGGATCATCTGGTGTTCGATCAAGATTCTCGCTGCATTTCGAGCACTGCGATGAACGACACAATGCATCTTGACTGAAGAGGTCTTCGTCGTCCATGACTTGCTCACCTCCGACTGAACGAACCTGAACGATCAATCAAGCAAAGGGCTGGGGCTCACAAACACGATGCCAAATTCTGTTCACGCCAACATTCGATGGGAAAAAGGTTGCCCGTAAGAACGTTCTTCTCTTTTCACCGCGATGACTTGCGTTGGTTTGATTTTCCGCACCAGATCCATAGATGATAACTGGTGGAGGATCCGAAAAGATCTCCGTTGCATCACCTGCAGTGCTGATGGAAGGGCTTTGCTGTTTCTTTTTGCGGACACACGGGCACCTTTCATTCGAAGCCAAGCGAACCTGATACGGATAACATGGCGATCTTGGCTGAGCATCTATCACGAGACATAGGCACAACAAAGGCGAAGAAACAATGAGTCGACGAGGCAATGGCTACCTGGATGAAGCCACGGAAAGGCTCCGAGAAGAGCAGGAAAAAGACAAAGACCCACAAACGGTCTACGAAGAGAAGATGCTCGAAAGTCGGGAGGACGAAGAGTAAGGCAATCTTGCCGAGAACTTCTGATCCCTGTCATTCAGCAGAGCGAGCCAGCAACAATCGTTTTGAACACCAGTGCCGTTACTGGCTTTGCCCGCAGCCAGTGAGCGACTCAGCCAAGTCCAACCCAGGACGAGAAGGCCTCGGTGAAGCGTTGGTGGAGAGCCAGCGTGTCGAACCTGTCGTGCTTCCAGTTGCTTGACCGTCAGGCTGACGGTGAGGAACGCAGTTACCCAACCTTGCTCCAGTGCTGATGAGGGAACGTCATCGGAAAGACTTCCGCAGGGCAGGCATCATCAAACCGGCAGGGGGACCGCTGTGTCTGCCCGATCTGCCGTCGCCACCAGCCACTCCTGCCAGCATTCGATGTAGCGGGCGAGCATCCGCTCGGCCTCGGCTGCGGCAATCGTCGCCTTGTCATAGCGAAAGGTGACTGTGATCCGGCCGGCGTACTCGAAGATGCCGATGCCCCAATGGGTCTGTGGACGCAGTGGCGGCGTGCAAATGGTGAGATCAACACATCGGGCTGTATCAAGCCAGAAGAAATGGTCCTCATCGACCGGCAGCCGCTTCCGTAGGCGTCGCGACGGGTCACTGAGGTTGGTCAGAACCGCTGTTGAAAAACAGGTCTCGCGGCCGAGCACCCACCGCATCAGCTGCGGCCGGTTGGCCAAAAACCTGAGTCGGGCAAGAAAGTTCACGCCAAACCGCGTCTGCAGCCGTTCCTGCAGTTCCGCCTGCACCCCTGCCAGCAAGTCTGTCCAACTGCCGCAGTCGGCCACCCGACGGTTGAGAAAGACATACGTGTAGCGGTTCGCCGCTGGCATCCGCTCATCCTCGCGGCCCCGCAAGTCGCACGGAACCGAAACCCGCACCCATGCTTTCGGCTTCACCCCGTGGCGCCGCTGCCACTCACCAATCAATGAGAACAAGATTGCCACTGCAACGGCATTGAGGCTCACCTCCTGCCTGCGCTGAGGATCTTGCAGCCTGGCAGCCTCTTCCGCAGAAAACGTATGGGAACAAAAGCCAACACCAACTGCGTCTTGCCCGACCGCATCCCGAGCACTTTCAGCCGAGCCATTTTCAGCTCCTGCCTGACGGCAGTCTTCAGGGGAACCGGCGCCAAGCCCATCGTCAATTGCCGTCGGCTTGGGACGGCGGACGAAAAACCACCAAAAATTCTGGACTCTCCACAGCAGCGTCCGCGCCCGGCCGAGCGGCGGAGGGTAGCTGCCACGGCGATCGAGTTCGGTAATGTCGATCTTGAAAAAGGGGGAGTGATCCCTGCTCACTCCCCGCAGCAGGGCATAGGCCAGCACCATGTCCTGAATGAACATCCGGGCTCCCTGGCCGTCACAGCAGGCGTGATGAAACAGCAGCTTGATCTCCCAACCCGCAGCCGTTTCCTGCATCCAGCCCCGCAGACCAGGTGAAGTTGTCAGGTCGATCGCCGCCAGCTGAGGCTCTTGCCCGCAGTCACAACGAAACACGCCCAGCTCAGGCCAGCCGCCTGCCGGGGCCACCCAGATCGCACGGTGACCACTGCCATGAATCGTTGCCCGCAGCAGCGGGTGCCGACCGATCGCAAAGCGGAAGGCTTCCTGCATCGTGGCAGGATCGAGCTGACCTTCAAAACAAAGGTTGACCTGGAACACCAGCGGAAACCGCGGCCGGTCGTCGCTCCACATGAACCGTTCAAATGGCGTCAGGGGCCAACGCTGGTCTGCCAACGCCCAAGGGGCGTGCATCCGAAAGAGTTCGTCCACTCGGTTCATCGGCTGAGCCCCTGTCGGATGAACGCGCGGCCACATTCGGTCCGACCGTCCCCTGCTGAGTTGTTTGTTTCGGTATACCACAGCCAAGGGAACGGACGCTGGGCACGGTGTCCCCAGAAAAGGCCCAACGGACAACAGGCGATCGACACAATCCCGATGATCGATAGCCCCAACCACGTGACCCTGAACCAGCGGAGGACAGACTCCGGGGTCACGGGGCGAGCCGCTCGAGCTTCCATTCACTGCCATCCGTGCGGCTGAAGACCAGTCGGTCGTGCAACCGGCTGGGTCGTCCCTGCCAGAACTCGATGCGGTCAGGGATGAGCCGGTAGCCGCCCCAGTGCTCGGGCCGGGGAATCGCGGCCTCATCGGGGTACCGCTGCTGAAACTGATTGAACAACTCCTCAAGCGTCGCCCGGTTCGGGATGACTTGGCTCTGGGGTGAACTCCAGGCCCCAATCCGCGACCCACTGGGCCTGCTCTTAAAGTAGGCGTCACTCTCCGCCGCACTGGTCCGCTCAACCCGCCCCTCAATCCGCACCTGCCGCTCCTGCTCCACCCAGTGAAAGGTCAACGCCGCATACGGGTTTGCTGCCAGCTCCCGCCCCTTGTGGCTGGCGTAGTTGCTGAAAAAACAAAACCCCCGGTCGTCATAGCCCCGCAGCAGTACGATCCGGGCTGAGGGCCGGCCGGCGGCAGTCGCCGTTGAAAGGGTCATCGCCTCGGGCTCCGGCACGGCCGCCGCCACCGCCGCGTCATACCAGCTGGTGAACTGGCGAATTGGATTGTGGTCGACGCCTGCCTCATCAAGCGCACCTTGCTCGTACTCCTTCCGGGCATCAGTCATTCGCTCTGGCATCAAGACAGCTCCTCGTTTGTTTCAGCATAGCGGTCCTCCACCACCTGTGATTGGTCTGCCACCAACACCGAATTGTCTGACGGCCGGGCCGCCGCCCTTGGGAACCGTTCCAGAAATCGGCTCTCGGCATCGGCGTCACCAATCAATACCAGCTCACTCGCTGACGCAAGGACGGCATCGTGACCCGGATTGCAGGAGAAGTGATCGGCCTGCCCAACGGCAACCACCGTGCAGCCGGTCTGCTGCCGAATTCGCGAGTCGCCCAACCGCTGCCCGGCCAGTTCAGGCGGCATATCAACCCGGAAGATATGCAGCCCTTCGGCCAGTAGCAGGATGTCGATCCGTCGCAACAGGTTATAGATCGTGGTCGCGCCGGTGGTCGCATACGACATCACAAAGTCAGCCCCGGCCCGGTGCAGCGTCGAAACATTCCGGTCCAAGGTGGCCCGGCTGAGAATCTGAATATCAGGACGCAGTTTTCGGCAGTAGAGCGTTAGATAGACATTCATATCGTCGTCGCGGGGTGTGATCACCACCGCCGAACAGCGGTCAATGCCAGCCTGCTCAAGCACCTCGCGACGAGCGGCATCGCCAACCAGGCCACGGTCAGCGTCGTGGATTCGGTCAGGGTCTTTGTCGATGATCGTGAAGTCCTGGCCGTCGGCCACCAGCGCCGCCGCCACCGCTCGGCCGACCCGACCCGAACCGATGATGAGCGTGAGGCCTCCTGCCATTCCCGGCACCGCATACCGCTGGTCGTAGCCGGCCAACTGCTCCGCCGAGCCGGCCAGCACCAACAGGCTGGAACGGTGCAAGAGTGTCTCAGGAGTCGCTGGTTTGAAGCCGCCGCGGTACCAGGTGCCGACAACCGTCACGCCAACCTCCTGGCGAAGCCTCGTCTCGGCCAGCGTGCGGCCGACCAAGCCGGTCGGCCCGACCGCCGCCTCGGCAATTCGCAGGTCATCAAACTGCCCAATCACCCGACTGTGACCGTCTCGACCCAGCACGCGTCGGGCCAGTGCCGCCCCCAGCATCTGCCCCATCCGCAGCACCTGACTAGCTCCGGCGAGGTTCAGGATATCGACTGATGCCTCACTGGAGGCCGTGGCGACGATCGGCACCATCGGGCTGACTTCCCGCACCGTGAAGGTGACGTTGGTGTTCGTGGTATCGGCCCGGGTTGTCGCCACCAATGCTGCCTGTTCAACCCGAGCCTGGCGGTAGGTCTCGGGATCGTCCAGCGGCCCGACCATCACCTGGTAACCGGCATCAAGCAGCGGGCCAGCTTCAGTGGTACTGCCCACCACAATCACATACTCGATGCCATTGGCCACCAGCAGCTTGATGAGTGACTCTTCCACCGCCTTCAATTGCGTGAGGATGACATGGCCCCGAACTGAGACGGGCAGACTCCGTGGCGTACCCGATGCCTCCTGGGCCTCCATCCAGGGCAGGAAAAAGAACTGGATAAAGCTAAAGGGCAGCAGCACCAGCAAAAAGATCGTGCCTGACATCAGCACCACGATCGTAAACAGCCGACCGGCATCGGACTGGAAGGTGATGTCACCAAAACCAAGCGTCGACATCGTGACGAAGGTCCAATAGACCGCTGTCACCCAGGAATGGCTCTGGCCCTCGCGAGCCATCAACCAATGAAAGAGAATGCTGTAGCTGCCCAGCATCAGGACGAAGAACAGCCCCAGCCAGCCAAGCAGCCGCAGGTTCCGCCGCTGCCGCCTGGTTTTCACCACAGATGCCAGAATACCGACAAAAAACCGCATCTTTCCTCTTCCTGCCGCCGGCCAGCCCAACGGGCAACCGGCACCAAACCCTCTGGTTCCACGGACTCCGGCCAATCTGGCCACTTTTTTCAGGCTACCCGAAACGGCCGCAACCGGGAGGCTGCCTAACCGTTTCATAGACAACGGCCTGCTGCAGCAGATTGGGCAGGCTGCCCCCACCGCAGTCACCTTTCCCCCTCCAGAAAGAATGTGAGCCGACCAGTGACCAAATCATCAGCGACCCGACAGATGATTCGGGAGACCGTCCGACGGCACCGTGGCGAAGAACCATCGGGCAAACGACGCTGGCTACGGCGAACCTTGCAGGCTCTCTCCGTGCTGCTGCTTCCCACCGGTCTGCTGCTCTGGTGGGGCGGCTTCTTCGCACCACCAGCGGCTGTGGCTGAACTGCAAACCCTGGTCGATGGAGAGGTCGCCCGGCTGGCCAAAATGGCCCGGAATGAAATTCCCTATGACAGTGGCCGCACCGACATGGGCAATCTGTTTGAGAAGATGCGTAATGTTCCCGAGTCCTATCGTGATCAGGTTCGCCAACAGATGGGTCGGCTGTTTTCTGCCCGGGAACGCGCCTCAGTCGGCTCCTATTTCGCACTGCCTCCAGATCAACGGAAAGCTGAACTCGACCGACGCATCAAGGCCGAAGAGGCCCGCCGGCAGCAGTGGATGGCAGAGCGTGCCGCCCGCGGTCAGAATGACCGTCCAGGTAATCCGCAAACCGGACCCAATGCCAGTCCTAGCCCTGGTGGCAGACCTGGCCCCGGCAGAGAAAGCGGCAACCCCGGCGAAGCACAACGTCGTGCCGGACCCCAGCAGGGACCAACAGATCAAGCTGGACGACGAAGGGGACCCCGTACTGAAGACAGCCGAAACGAGTGGATGAAGCGACGGATCGATGCAAGTTCACCAGAAGAACGAGCCCGCCAAACCGAGTATCGTCGGGCCATGACCGAGCGACGCGAACAGCTGGGGCTTTCACCTGGCCGGGGTGGACCTGGACGCCGTCCAAGCTGATTGTTGGCAGGGTCCCGATCAGCGTTCACTATCCGAGTAGGGCTGCTGCAGGCCGGCTATATTAAGGAAGATAGGTTCGGCTTCAGCAGACGCCGGGCCAGCAACCTGCCCGCCATCCGACAAACTCTCGTGTCTCGTTGGTCATCATTTCAACCGCCTGCTCGTCGGCTTTCACGGAACAGGCTGCTGCGACTGGTCGGGCTGATTGTCGTGCTGATATTGGCAGGTCTGATCCGCGACCGTTTTCCGGCTCGGACCAGTGCGGCGTCAGCTGAAGCCTGGACCATTCAAACGGTGCATGATGGCGACACCGTCACGGCCGTGGCGGCAGACGGCCGAGAGGAACGGATTCGTTTGCTGGGGATTGACGCTCCGGAATACCGCCAGCCCCACGGAAAGGAAGCCCGCACGGCACTTGCTCAGAAGGTGCAAGGACAGCCCGTCCGGCTGGAGCCGCACGGCCGCGACCAGTACGACCGGCTGCTGGGCACCCTCTGGATTGACCAACGCAATCTCAACCGCGAACTGGTCGCCGAAGGCCACGCCTGGGTCTATGACCGGTTCACCCCGCCAGCCGATCTACTGGCTGCCCAGCAGGCCGCCCGTCGGAATCGCCGCGGCCTTTGGGCTGCAAACGACCCGCTCCGGCCGTCCGACTGGCGGGAGGCCCACCCCCGGCGGCCCTGAGGTGGCGTCGAAAAAACATCTTGCAAGGCCTGCATTGGAACCGACTATCAAGATCAGGTAAAGATTCTGTACCGTGCAGCCCATGATGGAAAACTCCCGCGACGTTGTAATCACTGGTGTTGGTGTCGTCAGCCCCATTGGCATCGGCGCCGATCCGTTCTGGCATGCCCTGCTGGCTGGCGAGAGTGGTATCCGACCGATCGACCTGTTTGATTCAAGTGGTCTGACTGTTCAGTTCGGTGGACAGATTACCGGCTTCGACCCGAAGCTCTACGTCCGGCCGCGAAAGAGCCTCAAAGTGATGAGCCGCGAGATCCAGCTCGGCTTTGCTGCCGCTGATCTGGCAATGGCAGATGCGGGTATCGTCAACGACCGACTTGAGCCGGAACGGTTCGGCGTTGTCTTCGGCAACGACATGATCTATGCCGACCTGGAGGACTTGGAGACAGCCTATCGCCGGGCTCGCACTGCCGAGGGCGGCTTCGCATATGAGCAGTGGTCCGAAGCAATCCATGAAGAGCTTCATCCACTCTGGCTGCTCAAGCACCTGCCCAACATGACGGCTTCACACATCGCCATCGCCCAGGATGCCCGAGGACCCAACAATACGATTGTGCTGGGAGATGTTTCGGGGCTGCTGGCGGTAGCCGAAGCAGCCAGCGTCATCGAACGGGGATGGGCCGATGTGATGCTGGCCGGCGGCACCGGCTCGCGACTCCATCCCACCGCTCTGGTGGCCCGAGGCAATGCTCAGCTCTCCAAACGCAACGATGACTTTCAGGCCGCCTGCCGCCCCTTCGACCTCGATCGTGATGGACTGGTCAACGCTGAGGGAGCCGGGGTGGTGGTGTTAGAGTCTCGGGAACATGCCGATCGCCGGGGCGCCCGCATTCGCAGCCGGCTGCTCGCCACTGCTGCCCGCTGTGAACCGCGGCAGAGGCAGGATCCACCCACCGGCCGAGGTGTTCGGCTGGTGCTCCGTGAGGTACTCAGCCGGGCCGGGCTCAATGCCGCCAGTCTCGGACATGTCAACGCCCACGGACTGAGTACGATTGCCATGGACCGGGCCGAGGCCCAGGCGATTGCGGCGGAATTGGGTGACACGCCGGTGACCGCACCAAAGAGTAGCTTCGGCCATGCCGGTGCTGGTACCGGTCTGCTGGAACTTGTT
Organism: uncultured Chitinophagaceae bacterium; assembly: GCA_964555385.1. Taxonomy (GTDB): domain Bacteria; phylum Planctomycetota; class Planctomycetia; order Pirellulales; family UBA1268; genus UBA1268. The sequence goes on along the minus strand of CAZKSP010000083.1, from coordinate 1,150 downwards.
GCCAGTGTGCTGGCGGTTGAGGCCGATGCCATTCCACCGACCCGCAACTATGAAACGCCCGACCCTGACTGCCCGATTCAGGTCATCCATGATGGCCCACTTTCGGGCCGGCCCCGGACGGCGATCTCGTTGAACTTCGGCTCGATGGGACAGGCAGCGGCCGTGGCGATCGCTGCAGGCTGACCGAACAGACTTGCCGCAACCACCCGCGGTTCGCAGCGAGATCAATGAATTCTGCTGCATTCGCTGCAATCGGCATGACCAGCAATCTGCCGCCATGACTGCACGGCACTCCTCGCTCAGTTCGATTTCACCCTATGAACCACTTTGGGTTCACGGAAGGAAATCCAGCGATGAAACGCCAAACCATTCTCCTGATCGGCCTGTTGGTCTTCTTTGTCGGCATCCAGTTCCGGATGGTGCAGTCGTTCACCTTGAGTGACTTTTCCAGCAGGTTCGTCGTCAGCCAGCCCGCCCCGGTTCCCACCGGCAACAACCCCGCCTGGCCAGGGTCAGCTGGCCGCAAGGTGGTCGAACCGCCCCGCTGGATCGGCCTGGCATTGATGTCAGTTGGGTCAATCCTCACGCTGCGCAGCATGAAAGCTCCAAAGCTCGGCTTCGGCGGCTGAACGGCCGGCCGCGCTGGTGCCATGCAGCATCGAGGATCTCTTCGAACCGAGCGTGACCTGAAGCTCAGTGCCGATCGAGCACGCCCTCAACGAGCCGCAGGATGCCCAGCGGATTGCCATCCTGGAGGGCAGCGGGCAGCAGCGACTGCGGCACGTCCTGGTAGCAGACCGGACGGATGAACCGCTCGAGGGCCGCGGTGCCAACACTAGTGAATCGGGCGTCGCTGGTGGCCGGCCAGGGCCCACCATGCTGCATGGCAGTGCAGACCTCAACACCTGTCGGCCAGCCATTAACGATCAGCCGTCCCGCCCGAGCCGCCAGCAGCTCAACCAGTGGTCCCGCTTCGGCAAGGTCAGCGGTGCTGCCGTGCAGCGTGGCAGTCAACTGCCCCTCAAGCCGGCGGGCAATCTGCAGGAACTGGTCAGCCGATTGCACCGCCACCACGACTGCAAACGGCCCAAAGACCTCGTCGGCCAGCCGCTCTGAGGCCAGGAAGGTGTCCGCATCGGTCTCCACTACC
>CAZKSP010000082.1:0-9608 GCA_964555385.1 uncultured Chitinophagaceae bacterium | reverse complement strand
CGGAGAGGTGGCAGAGTGGTCGAATGCGCGTCTTTGCTAAAGACGTGACCGGTCAAAAGCTGGTCCACGGGTTCGAATCCCGTCCTCTCCGCTGATTTTTCTTCAACGTGCTGGATATCTATTCGGTGTCTGGATCCGCCTTGCCACGACGCTGCGGCGTGCCAGCGTCGTGCCGGCGGAATACGGCCACAACATCTTCAATCGGCACTACGTAGAGCAGGTTGTTCTGCTCAAAGTCGACCGGAATTGAGTTCCGGGGGTGAAAGAGAACCTTGTCGTACTTCTCGATCGGGAAGTCGGCATCACGCTCTACCTGCAGGCTCACCTCGACTACTCGACCAGTAATCGTCGGAATCTCAGCCTGATCAGGGAGCACAATGCCTCCCCGGGTCTGATTACGACTTTCATCCTTGCGGATCAGTACCCGCATGCCCAGCGGCTCAACAAATTCATTCACCCGAATCACCTCAGTGTTGCTTCATTGCCGGTGGCAGACGGTGGTTACCCGGCACACTGCCTCCGACATCGTTGTACGTCACACCGCTTCGGCCGACCAGCGACTGTTGTCGGCTCCGGAGCCTCGCTGCGATCATCTTTCTCCTTCGTGTATACTTTTAGCTTCCTGCAGATGAAGGTGGACCACCCGCAGGATATGCGAGCAGCTCGAAAAGGCTCGCAAAGTCGTTTTGAAAAGGAGTCTCCTTGAGCCTGCCCGCAGGAGCCCCGATGCTTGCCAGCCACGAACGCGGCGACCTTGTAGTCATTGCCAACCGTCTCCCAGTCCATCGTGCGGCGGCTGGTGGCGGCTGGGAGACAAGCCCTGGGGGCCTGGTCTCAGCCCTGATGCCGATTCTGCGAGAGCACAAGGGAGTCTGGATTGGCTGGGCTGGCAGCGCAGAACCAAGCCTTGAGTCCTTTGAACACGACGGCCTGTTCAACGTGCCCGTGAGCCTCTCGGAAGAAGAGGTCCGGGATTACTATGAGGGGTTTTCCAACAGCACACTCTGGCCCCTCTATCACGATGCCTGCCAGACCCCGCAGTACAACCGCGCCTGGTGGGCTCCGTATGTTGCCGTCAACCACCGCTTCGCCGAGGTGGCTGCCCGTGAGGCAGCCCCTCATGGTCACGTGCTGGTGCAGGACTATCATCTGCAACTTGTTCCCGGCATGCTCCGAGAGATGCGGCCCGATGTTCGCATCGGCTTTTTTCTGCACATCCCTTTTCCGCCGGTCGAACTCTTCGCCCAGCTGCCGTGGCGGCAGCGCATCCTTGAGGGCATGCTCGGAGCCGATGTGATCGGTTTCCAGACCCGGCACGGCGCGCAGAACTTCGTGCGACTGGTCAACCGCTATACGATTCATCGTGGCAGTGGACATGCAATCAACGTCAACGGCCGGCGGGTGCTGGCCCGCGACTATCCAATTTCGATTGACTATGACCGAATTGTGTCGCTCGCCAGCGATCCTGCCGTCATCGCACGATCTCAAGAAATTCGGGCCGATCTCGGCGAGCACCGGACGATCATGCTGGGTGTCGACCGGCTTGACTACACCAAGGGCATCGATCAGCGGCTACGGGCGGTCTACGAGATCTTCAAGAATGGACGTCATACCGTTGATGATCTCGTACTCGTCCAGGTAAGCGTCCCCTCGCGGGAGAGCGTCGATGAGTACATCGAGGTTCGTGACCGAATCGAGAAGCTGGTCGGCCATATCAATGGAGAATTCGGCAAGGTCGGTGCAGTTCCTGTGCACTACCTTCGCCGCAGCCTGCCGATTGAGGAGTTGGTGGCTTATTATCTGGCTGCCGACGTAATGCTGGTGACGCCCTTTCGCGATGGCATGAACCTTGTAGCGAAAGAGTATGTCGCCAGTCGCCGTGATGACACCGGCGTGCTTGTGCTGTCTGAGTTCACTGGTTCGGCTGTCGAACTTGACCGTGCGGTGATGGTTAACCCGCACGACATTGATGGCATGGCGGCGATCATTGAACGCGCCATCGCCATGCCTCGGGCAGAACAGGTCCGCCGGATGCGAAGCCTGCGGCAACGGGTTCGTAAGCGAACGGTGTTCACGTGGGCGGCTGATTTCACCCAGGCGCTCACCGCTGACCAGCCTCAACCGATCACCTCTTTTCCTCCCGCCACCACTCTTGCTGGAGACCGCTCTTGACCGGGAATGAATCCCCTGCACCAATCCTCATGCCTGTGGACGACCTCGACCTTGCTCTCGAGGCCATCGCCCGTGTCCCGATTCTGTTGGTGGCCACCGACTATGACGGCACACTCTCACCGATCGTGGCTAATCCCGAAGATGCCCGGCCAGTCCGTGAGTCGATCATTGCCCTCCGGGCTCTTGCGAGCCTCTCTGGAACCCACTGTGCCGTCATTTCCGGACGGTCGCTTTCCGATCTGGCGAACCTGAGTGCGCTCGATGGTCAAATCATGCTGGTCGGCTCACACGGCAGCGAGTTCGACCAGGACTTCGTGCGAACTCTGACAGAACAGCAGGTCGCCCTGCGGCAGCAGGTGCTCGATGAGATGCATCGAATTGCTGCCCGTGACGAGCGGTTCCATATTGAACCAAAGCCCGCCTCCGTGGCCTTCCATTATCGCAACGTTGATGACTCCGTGGCTGAAGAGGCTGTACAGGAACTCCTTGGTGGAGCAGCCAGCTGGAACGAAGTTCAGGTTAAATCGGGCAAGAAGGTGCTGGAACTGGCCGTTATGCATACCTCGAAAGGAGACTGCATCGACGCCCTCCGGCACCGTGTCGGTGCGACGGCGGTCGTCTACTTTGGGGATGACGTCACCGACGAAGATGCCTTTGTCAGGCTGCACGGTCCTGATGTTTCAGTGAAAGTCGGTGACGGGTCGAGCACGGCGACCTACCGAATTAGCGACCCCACCGAGGTGGCCCGCCGATTAGCGCGTCTGGCCAGCGCCCGCGAGGCCTACCTGGCAGGCGCCGACGCTGTACCGATCGAGCGGCATGCCATGCTTTCTGACGGCCGGGTGCTCGCCCTCATCGCCCCGGGTGGACGGGTCTGCTGGATGTGTGCCCCACGGGTCGACGGGCCGGCCTTGTTCGCCGAGCTGCTCGGTGGTCCTGCAGCAGGGCACTTCACCATCGAGCCGGTTCAAGAATCGGAGGACCGGCCCCAGCAACTGTACGACGGAAATTCGCTGGTACTGAAGACGAGCTGGCCAAAACTGTCGGTGACCGACTTTCTCGACTGTTCCGCAGGCAAGCCAACTCAGCGGGCGGGCCGCACCGATCTGATTCGACAGGTCGAGGGCCGGGGCGAGGTACGAATCACCTTTGCCCCTCGGCTCGACTTTGGACGGCTACCAACCCGGCTGTTGGTCCGCGAAGACGGCCTGGAGATTGATGACACAATCGATCCGATCGTCCTCCGGGCCCCCGGAGTCGAGTGGGAACTGCAGGAAGAAGGCCCCCACCAGACGGCAATCGGCACAGTCACCCTGCGAGGCGAGCCGCTCCGACTGGAGCTTCGCTATGGCACAGGTTCACTACGGGAGCAGCAGACAATTTCTCCGCAGGAGCGATACCGCCTGACGAAGTCCTACTGGGAGTCATGGGCTGAGCGACTGCACCTGCCCAAGCGGGAGGGGCCGATGGTCCGTCGGAGTGCGCTGGTGCTTAAAGGACTCTGCTTTGCACCGACCGGCGGTATCGCCGCTGCCGCCACCACCAGCCTACCAGAGCATCTCGGTGGCATTCGCAACTGGGACTATCGTTACTGCTGGCTCCGAGATGCCGCCATGTCGGCATCCTCGCTTGTCAAACTGGGCTCTTTCACAGAGGCGATGGCATTTCTCGACTGGATGCTCCTTGTGATCGACCGGGCAGCGGCCCCCGAGAGGCTGATGCCGCTGTATACCGTCACTGGCCATGAGGTCGGTGCTGAGGCTGAGATTGCCGAGCTGGCTGGGTATGCCGGCTCTCGCCCGGTACGGGTTGGCAATGCTGCCCGCGGGCAGGTGCAGCTTGATGTCTTTGGCCCAATCGCCGAACTGGTCTGGCAACTGCTGCTGGCCGAGGCGCCGGTGTCGAGTGAGCACTGGCGGCTGGTGGAGGCGATGGTCGGTGCGGTGGAGGCTCGTTGGCACGAACCCGACCACGGCATTTGGGAAATCCGCAAACCGCGGCGGCATCATGTTCATTCAAAGGTGATGTGCTGGCTGGCGGTCGATCGAGGGATTCGGATCTCTGAACGGTTTCTTGACCGACAGCGGCCGGCCTGGGAACAGCTGCGGCAGACAATTGCTGACGACATCCTTGAAAAGGCCTGGCATCCCACGGCTGAAGCCTACACCGCCGCCTACGGTGGTGATGATCTTGATGCGGCTTCACTCATGATTGGGCTGAGTGGTCTGGTCGATTGCACCGATCAGAAATTTCTCGCTACGGTCGATGCGATTGAAAAGCGCCTGCGTATGGGACCGACCGTTTTCCGCTACCTTGCCGACGATGGCTTGCCGGGGCGGGAAGGCGGCTTTTTTATCTGCGCCAGCTGGCTTGTCGATGCCCTCTACAAAGCGGGCCGACGGGATGATGCCGAGGCGTTGTTTGAATCGATGCTGGAACTAGCCGGCCCCGAGGGGCTGCTGCCCGAGCAGTATGACCCGCTTCTTCAGCGCACGCTCGGCAATCACCCGCAGGCCTACTCCCATATTGGCCTCATCGAAAACGCCCTGACGCTCTCGTCGGCCTGACACGTCCGCGGGGCTTCATTGTTCGGACGTGGCAGTCGGGCCTGGATCGAGCAGTGGGGCGACGATCTCACCTTCGGCGGCCATTCGGTCGCGGGCAACCACGCCATCGGGCAGATGATAGAACCCGATTGCCAGAATCAGATAAGTCGCCAACAGTACCAGGCCTTCCATCCAGTTGGCCTGCCCGGCATTCATCACCTCGCGAGCGACCACAATCGCCAGCACGATGGCCACTACCTCGAAGACCGAAAAGGCCAGGTTCATCGGTTCCCCAATCGCAACGCCGGTGAAGACCAGAAGCGGTGCCACCAGCAGCACCATCTGAATGGTTGATCCAACAGTTGCAGCCATCACGAGCTCTTGTTTGCCCTGCCGAGCAAACCGGACGGCAGTGAGTACTTCGCCTATACCACCCACCCCACCGAGCAGCACAATCCCGCTAAAGGTGTCGGAGAGACCGAGCGACTTGGCGGTTGGACTAAGTGATTCGGACAAGGCGTCACTCACGAACGCCAACAGGATGCCCCCAACTGTCAGCATGCCGAGGCTGCGAACAAACGCAGTCGGCTGCCCTTCCCCGACATCGGCTTCCGGGGTCAGGCTCTCATCCTGATGGCCAAAGATGTTGACCAACACATTGCCGGCATAGAGGGCCAACAGGATCACCGAAAGCTCCAGCGATAAGTCCCGGGTGCCCTCTGGTGTGCCGATTCGAAAGACTGCCGGCACCATAAAGCAGAAGCCACACATAACCAGCATGAGCCCCGTCGTTCGCAGGCGGCTGCGATCAAACAACCGGGTGCCGTAGCGGAGCCCCCCCACGACGAGCGCGCAGCCCAGGCCGACCAGCAGGTTGACCAGAATGGAACCCGTCAGCGACGCCTTGACCACCCGGCCGAGACCATTGTGCAGGGCCACGACGCCGATGATGAGCTCCGGAGCATTGCTGAGGGTCGTGTTGAGCAGCCCCCCAATCACAGACCCCAACCGATGAGCCAGCCGCTCGGTCGCACTGCCCATCAATTCGACCAGAGGCACGATCGCCAGCAACGACGTGGCGAACACCAGCAGGGGCTTTGCCTCAAAAAATCGCAGCGTGAGGGCGACAGGGACCACCAACAGCAGCCAACGCATCATCATGGTGATTCAGCATACAAAACCTGAACGAACCTGCGGGTATTCAGATTCGCAGGGTTTTTCTCGGAACTGAATGCGTCCAGGATGTTGCCGGTGCGCATCGATCGCGTCGAAAACTGAGCGGGACCGGAATGGCGAGCGGTTTCCGGCGTGCTGCTTGCCTGCGTTTGTGAGTGACGGGATAGCCGGTCTTCCCCACCGTCTCGTAGACTCCGAGGCAGATCCGGGCCGACGTCCCGACCCCGCATTCCCCGGCATCCTGTTCATGTCCGACAGCCAACTTCCTAGCCGCAACGATGTGCCTCCCCTCCAGGAGCAATTTGGCACGATGGTGATCGGAGCGACTGCCGGTCTGATCGCAGTCGCTTTCCATGCAGTGATGAATCTGGCTGAGGAGACCAGGGCAGAACTGGCGGTGCTGGCCACTGACCAGGGGCTACTTGCCCAAGCCGGAGTGGTCATCGTCTGTGGCCTGCTGGCGGCTGCTGCAGTGTTTCTGGTGCATCGCTACGCCCCTGAAGCCGAAGGCAGCGGAATCGCGGCGGTGCTTGAAGCGCACCGAGCCATTAGCGGCCGCAGGGCCGTCCGAATTCTCTGGGTCAAGTTTCTGGCCGGCTTTTGTGGCCTTTCCTCAGGTATGCCGCTGGGCCGCGAAGGGCCGAGCGTACAGATCGGTGCGATGTCGGCCCTGATCCTCCGGCAGTACGGGCCAAAACTCATCTATTATCGCCGCCGAGCAGTTGAACTTGGCGCCGCCGCCGGACTGGCCGCTGCCTTCAACGCCCCCCTTGCCGGGGTCGTGTTCTCGTTCGAACTTCTCAGGCAGCCGTTTCATGCCCACAACTGCTTCGAGACGATTCTTGCCTGCGCCATTGCCGACTGGGTCTGCCGGCTGTTTCACGGGCCGGTTCTCGAACTGCCGATGATTCTCGACGGATTTCGCGCATGGCATGAGCTACCGATTTTCGCCCTCGTCGGCCTCTGGGCGGGCAGCATCGCCTTGGTGTTTCAATGGTTTTTGCTTGCCGTAGCAAAGCAGTTCCAGGCATTTGCCGACCGCCCTGCCGCCGTCGTGACCTTCACTGGCAGTTGGGGGTGCCTGCTGGGGCTCATCCTGCTTTGGGAACCGGCGGTGCTCGGTATTGGTCACCCGCTGTTCGAGGCCTCCATTGAAAACACGATGCCACTGGCGGTCGCCGCAGCAGCCCTTGCCGCCCGGATTCCCCTGACGGCCGTCAGTTACGCCACCGGCGCGCCAGGTGGCCTGATCGTACCGGCACTGCTGTTCGGTGTTCTTGGTGGCCAGATTTTTTCACAGGGTTACGGCCTGCTCATGGGCGGTGTCGAGGCCGACTTTCATGCCGTCTGCCTGGTGGCCGGCATGGCGGCAAGCATTGGGGCGCTCTTCCGGACTCCGCTCACCGCCACGATCATGGCGGTCGAGATCACTGGCACCTATACCTGCCTGCTCGAAATTTCAATCGCCTACCTCGCCGCCCATTCCCTGCTTGGACTGGCCCGCCAGCCTGACCTCTATACAGCACTCGGCCGGATTCATCAGAGCCATGTTGGTGGCAAAACGGCCCGACTGGCTGCTGCCAGGCCATCCGGAGGACCATCGCTCAGGCCGCCCGACGCTTCGGACTGAGCATTGTATCCGGATGTCCTGTCGCTGGCTCACTCGTTTGAAAGCTCGCCCCATGAAGGTCCCGGCTTTCAAGTAGCAGCCGCAGTGAAGCGACCTCAGCCGTGAGGTCCCGCAGCTCATCCTGATGGTCATCATCCGACTGAACAAAGCTGCTGGCAATCAGACCAGAGAGGGCACCAAAGGAACTGGCGCCGGTCACCATCAAGATAAAGGCGACCACACGACCCTCCCACGTGACGGGATAGAGATCGCCGTAGCCGACCGTGGTGACCGTGCAGATTGCCCACCAAACAGCATCCTCAGCAGAGGTGATGTTGCCGGCGTTGTGCGACTCGAACTGGAGGATGGCGAAACTACTGAGGAAGACCACCACGACGGCGACAAAACTGCCCGCCAACAGGGCGTTGCGGGCCCGGTTGTGGAACACAATTGCCGCCAGAAAGCGGGCCGCCTTAATACCGCGGATCACCCGCAGGATCCGGACAACCCGGGCCGCCCGGCCCCACCGCAACGAGTCGATAACAGGAATCGACGAAAGCAGATCAATCCAGCCCCAAGTCAAAAAATACTGCCAGCGATTCGGAGCCCGCACCAGACTGATGACGAAGTCGATCATGAAGACACTGCAGACGGCGAGATCGACATAGGCCAGCAACGACCGGGTGGTGGGAGTCAGTTCGACCACAACACCAACAGCCAGCATCCCAATAGCGATCAGGCTGACAAGCAGAATGACTGCGTTATAGCCAGCCCACTGCTCTTCATTGACATGCGGAAACGTCTGCTGAACCAGCCGTGGAACCGCCATACGGGTCGGACCGGCCGATTCTGAAGCTGCGCGACGAAGATCGGGAGTGATCGGCATTGGGAAAAGGCAAAAATGAAATCAATTCGGGGTGAAGCGGGAGGATCATAGCGAGGCCCCGAGTTGAGACGGGACAGCAATTTGCTGGCCACATTTCTTTTCGCCCGTGGCGAAAATACTCCAATTGAACTTGGGTAAGGGGAAAAGGGCTATGGTATTTAAGCTGCTAGTTGCATGAACTATGGGCTGGAAGAGACACTCAAGATTGCAACCACCGCCGAACCTCCCTGCTCAGCCATGCCTGCCCATCCTGCCATCCACGCCGAGTTTCTTGATTTTCGTGACCACAGCCGCGGGCTGCTGGAACTAGCAGAAATTCCCGCTGAAATCTCCGCCGGTCGCTTTGTCTGGCTGGATGTCGATCGAGCTGGTGTCACCGCGGAGGAACTGACCGCACTCCTGCCTGACGGGCTCGTCCACCGGCCAGCGGTTGCCGGTTTTTTTGCGGCTGATCATGGCGATGTTGTGGAAGATGGCCGAATGGTTTCCGCTCTGATCCGCACTGATGAGGCAATCCACATTCGCCTGGTCGGTGCCCGCGACGCAAATGAAGGAATCATCAGCGAGATTCTCGATGTTGTCATCATGTCAGGGCTCCTAGTGACCTTTCATCGGGGCCACTGCGGTGTGCTCGATGCCGTCCGAGGGGACTACGTCAGCGACTTCGAGCGGCACGCGGCAACCCCGAGTTTTCTGGTCTACGAGTTCTGGGACAAGCAGATCGATCAGTTCCTCACGGTCCAACGGCGGCTCGATGAAGAGGTCGAGACCATCCGACTGGCCCTGCGGCAGTCAGCCGACGAGGCGACCCTAACCCGGCTTGCTGATGTCTCCAGTCGGCTGCTCGCTCTACGGAAGCGGGTACTGCCAGCCCGGCGGGTGCTGGAGGAGTTGGTGGCTCGCAAGACAACGCTGATCAGCGAGGCAACGCTTGAGTTTCTTGGCAAGATGATCGACACACTTGAACGGCTGCTCGCAGATATCACAGCCAACCGCGAAATCCTCGAAAGTGCAATGAACTTTTCACTTACGGTGATGACCCATCGAACCAACCTGACGATGAACCGACTCGCTGTGGTGAGCACCATCTTCTTGCCGCTCACCTTCCTCTGCGGCGTCTACGGCATGAACTTTGAAGTCATGCCCGAACTTGAGTGGCGGCACAGCTACGCCATGTTCTGGGTCGTTTCGGCAATCATCACGGTCACCCTCACGATCG
>CAZKSP010000081.1:0-9715 GCA_964555385.1 uncultured Chitinophagaceae bacterium | reverse complement strand
GTCGGCAATCCGGCTGTTCATCAGCCGGAGTTCGCCCCGCCGGTGGGGCGGGCCACCTTCCACCGCGGCCTCGATTGCGGCGAAGATTGCTTGGCGGCCAACACTCTTGAGCAGCACGTCAGCTGCTCCGGCTGACGCGGCCCGGGCGACATAAGTCGGATTATCATAGGCCGTAAAGACAATGACCCGAAGTGTTTCATCGGCCTTTCGCAATGGCTTGATCAGTGACAAGCCGTCTTCACCGCCCTGTAGACGAATATCGAGCAGCACGACATCTGGCTGCAGGCGGGCACACAGGTCTTTGGCTTCAGCTCCGGTGGCGGCCGTCCCAAGGACTTCAATACTGGTTCCGTCAAAGAGGGCTTTCAGGCCCTCCAGTACAACCTCGTGGTCGTCGACAATAACCAGTCTGATTTTAGTTGCCTGGGACATCGGGAATTAGCTCCAAAATAAGAATTGATGTCACGGGAAGGATCCTGAGCACATTCCCACCAACAGTTTTCTCATTGTAAGCCGATACCACCCGGCCTGACACCCCATCCCCCTAATGGAAGACGCTCATCTTTCGGTCGGCCGACTTCCGTGAGGAGCCACGTACGACTGGAAGCTTCTTCGGCTCAGGCAGCAAGCCGCAACTCATCGGCATCAGCCGGACGATAACCAGCCCAGATGGTTGAGCCATTGCTGCAGCCAGGGAAGAGTCCAAGGACTCCAGGTTGGAGCCGTCACTGAGACCACTGAGAGTCCCAGTAGAACCAGCATGAGGCCGAAGCCCAACCGGCCAGCCTGGAGCCGGTCTGCTGCGGGTGTGATGGCAAACGCCCATAAAGGTGCGAGCCAAAAGACCCAGCGGAACCCACTCGACGTCCCGCCGTAGTTCCGGTCGAGCGGCTGTCGGGTCAGATAGAAAGTGATCACCACCAGGCTGACCAGGCCGATTGTCACCGCTAGCAGCTGCCACCCGGGGCCAGGCCGCCGGCGCAGCAGTATTAACCCCGGAATCAGTAACAGCCAGGCGGGGGTTAACGACATCATGCCATGATGCCCTACCAGCGAATGGAACGCATAGACGGCAAGCGAAGGCTCTCCCCGGTCAATCCCCTGTGGGTTCCGCCAGTAGCTCTCAATAACCCTGCCGTTTGGCAGCGTGAAGCGGTAGTCATACCAGTTGTCGGGGTTCCATTCGTGGGGTTGGTCCGGCGGCTGTCTACTGTCCGTGACCGCTGGCGTGGTGGTCGGTGTCGAACTTCGGAAGGCATAGGCCGGCAGCGGTGTGCCATGGGCAAGGGTGTTGGTGCCGATGGCGGCAACGGCCACCAGGGCAACCGCCGGTAGGGCTGCTATCGCTGTCCGCCGCCAGTCGCAGGCAGCCAGCAGCCCGACCACTGCTGCCGTCCAGGCGAGCGCTGGCAGTTCGCAGGCGGCTGCCAGCCCCGCCGCCAGACCAGCAGTGACAAACCAGCCCCAGCCACGGCGGCCGTCCAGCAGAATCGGTAGGACCGCCCAGAGACTGACCGCAGCACATGCCGCAGCGAATAGATGATTGTTGAGCACCACGGCGAAGGTATTGAGCAAGGTGCCACAGGCGATGACCGCGGCTGCCCAGAGCCGGCCCTGATCGGTCCGGCCCACCCGTTCGATGCAGCCAAACCCCGCCAGCATCGTGACTGCCAGGGGCAGCAAACCGAAGAACACCAGCAGCAGGCGACCGAGTTCGAAGGGATGGTCGCCCAGCGTCCAGCCTGTCATCCGGTGGGCCAGCCAATATGGCCCAGCGAGCAACACCGGCAGCAATGGGGGCTTGCTTGAGTAGAGATGCAGTCGACCATCGGCTCCGGGGTGGACCACGGCGTCAATTGTGTCCCAGCCGGGTTCGGTGACCAGTTCCTCAATGGCGAAGCTACCCCGTTCAACCAGGCTGCGAATTGTGAGCCAGCGACTACGATCGTTGCCAGAGAGGAACGGTCGCAACAGTCGTTTCTCGGTTCTGATCGTTTCGGTCAGTTCCTGCCGAAGCGCTGTTGGATCAATCGGGCTACCAGCATCAGCTGCTTTGGCCAATCGGCGTTTCATCGCGTCATCGATCAGCCGTTTCTCCAGGGCCAGACGATCGACGCTTGCCACCGTGCCAATTCGGCCCAGCACACCACCAAGCGCGATGGCGGCAAGCAGCCCATAGATCGTCCACCGCAGGCCGCGAGTGGGGTCGGCAGTGGCCTGGTGCCCCGGCGTTGTTGTCAGCCGCCCGGTTTGCAGGGCTAGCCAGACGTGGATGAGGTCGAAGAGGCCATGGAAAAAACGGGTGAACCCGTATTTTGAAACGCCCCGCGTGCGGGGCCGGTGATGGACCGGCTGCTCCACGACCCGGCCACCAGCTGCCGCTGCCAGCACCGGAATGAATCGATGCATCCCGGTCGTGAGCGGGAGCTGCTGAGCAACCTCTCGGTGCATCGCCTTCAAGCCACAGTTGTGATCATGTAGCCAGAGCCCGGTCAACCAGCTCACCAGCAGGTTGAAGACCCGTGAGGGCATGGTCTTATGCCAGGGGTCGAGTCGCGGGGTTTTCCAGCCATTGACCAGCTCGGCCGTGGCCACGGGTTGCAACTGGTCAGTTGATGCAAGGCCAAGCTGGGCAAGCATGCAGGGGATTTCCGCCGGATCGTCCTGGCCGTCGCCATCAAGCATCACCACGGCTATCCCTTGGGCCTTAGCAAAACCGAGGGCAAGGGCTGCCGATTTGCCAGAACCATTGGTCAGCGGCAGGCAGGCAATCCGGCTGTCGTTGGCAGCTGCTGCAGTGACCTCAGCGGCCGAGCCGTCGGTTGAGCCGTCATCGATTACCAGCACCTCCCAGCGGAAGTCAGCGGCGTCGAGTGCAGCAGCGATTTCCTTGAGCAGTGGGCCAATGTTGCCGGCTTCGTTACGCACCGGGATGACGAGTGATACCTGCGGGGAATTCTGGGACGTCTTCGGCATGGATTGCGAGGGCTGAGGGGCGGGAGGCGGCCGGACTGCTGCGGCACCGGCGAGTATGGCACGGAGGGGTGGTTGGGTTCGACCCGAAAACAGCCGTTGTTCCCGATTCCCCGAGCGGTTGCCTACAATCGGGGCTTTCGCCCGTGCAATCCTTTTCCTCGGGAAGCGACGTCCGTACCTATGGCCCGCCTGATTTCTCTCGGTGTTATTCTCGGCCTGATTGCGGTCTTTGGCCTGCTGTCGCTGCGAGTGATGGCTGGCTTCCTGCTGCCGCTGCTGTTGGCGGCCATGCTGGTCGTGATCTTTGGACCGCTCTACCGCTGGCTGCGGCAGGCCCTCCGCAGTCCCGACTGGGTTGCTGCTGGGCTGACCACCGGTTTCGTTCTGCTGATCGTGCTCGTGCCGCTGGCTTTGCTGGTGATCCGCGCAGGCGGTGATGCAGTAGCCATGCTCAAAAGTCCGTCCGGCCTGCGGCTCGACCCGGCGGTTCTCGACGGATTCATCACCTCGTTCAACGAGGCGACCGGGCTTCACGTTACCGCAGATGACGTCAACGCCGAGCTGCGAATGCTGGCAGAGGATCTGTTTGGTCCGATTGCCACTGGTGCCCCAGTCGTCATCATCAAGCTGATCATTGGCGTGATCGTCATGACGGTTTCGCTGTTTTATTTTTTAGCTGATGGTTCGCGAATGTTCGCTGCGGTCACCCGGCTGATTCCGCTTGATCAGCGGTATCAATGGCAGTTGCTCGAGGAGTTTGAGGAGATCAGTCGAGCGGTTGTCAGTTCGACGCTTTTGGCAGCCATTGTCCAGGCTGTGCTGGCTGGCTTTGGTTTTTACTTCGCGGGCCTCGAAACGGTTTTTCTGCTCACCCTTCTCACCTTTTTTGCGGCGATGATTCCCTTTGTCGGCGCGGCGGCGGTCTGGGGTGGGGCGAGTCTCTACCTGCTGTTTTTTGTCAAAGACACCTGGGCAGCCGTCGGCCTCGCTCTCTGGGGAGTGTCGGTCGTCTCGACGATCGACAATGTGATCAAGCCGATCGTCCTTCACGGTCAGTCGAAGCTTCACCCGCTGCTGGCTCTGCTCAGTGTGCTCGGCGGGGTCACCGCGCTGGGCCCAATCGGCATCTTCGTCGGTCCGATTGCGGTCGCCTTCCTGCAGGCAGCCCTGACGATGCTTCAGACAGAACTTGGCTCGCTTGCCGAAGACCGTCAGGCGGCAACGGCCGCGGCCGATTTGCATGAACCGCCCAGCCGAGGGTGAAATAGGACCATTCGTAACAGGCTGACTGGCCGACCCCAGCGTTGAAAGGCATAACAACGATGTTGCTGAAATTCCTCTGCCTGACCGCCGCCATGCTGGCGACGGGCATCGAAACGGCCTACGTTCCGGCAGAGACAGGGGGCGGAGACTATCTCGTTCGGGTTGAACCCGATCTGGTTGCCGGCCGCAGTCCCTATACATTCTCCAGCGATGTGCCGGCCGACAGCAGGGATGTTCGCCGCGTCTGCATTTACGTTGCTGACCGTTGGCCGGCAACGGTGGAGCGGAGCGTCATCGAGGCCGCGGCCCGGCCCCGGGCACCCGCGGCTGCAACGACGACCGCCGCAGAATCGCCAGCCGCAGAATCACCGGCTGAGGAACGCCCGTGGTCGCTCCTGATTGGCACACTTGTGGCGCTGTTTCTCTCACTTGGCGGGAATGCCTACCTGGGCATTCTGCTCGGCGGCATGCGGACCCGCTACCTGAGCCTCGTACGCGACCGGCTGCCGGGACTGTCATAGCCGCGGGTTTGCTACTGGTTTCGGCTGCGGCCGGAGCCAAAAAAGAATTCTTCGGCCGCCCAAGACTCGGAGGGCGACTGCGGTGTTGGGGCTGGAGCCGTTGTCAGACGTGTCGGAACGGTTTGCCGCGGTGGTGCCGGACCGAGGAAGCGAACAGTTGCCTTCGCGTCTTCAAACAACGCAGCAACATGGGCGTGGCAGGTGAGCACAAGCATCTGCCGATCTCCTGCCTGATCGGCCATGAAGGCCACCAGCGTGCGGGCCGCCGCTCTGGCGCGAGTGTCGTCAAAGTTGACGAGGGCATCATCCATCACGACCGGCAGCACGACGCCGTGCTCGTGCAGGCTTCGAACCAGGGCCAACCGCAGGGCCAGAAAGACCTGTTCACGAGTGCCTCGGCTGAGCCGCTCAGGGTTCCAGACCGTGCCGGACGCATCGTGGACATCGAGTCGTGCCTCGTCGACGGCTGTGGTGATCCTGACGTAACGGCCCTCGGTCAGCTGTTTGAGCCAGTGTGAAGCCTCCTGGAGTGCCGCTGGCTGATGATGGCGAGCGACCTCTGCCCGGGTTTTCTCCAGTAGATCGTGCGTGCGGTGGAGCAGCCTCGACCGCCGCTCGTGCTCGGCAATCGCTGCCTCGATCCGAGCGAGCTGTCGCTGTTTTCGCTCGCGGTCGTCGTCAACTTCAGCAAGTGCGATTCGCTCGGTGAGACGGTCGAGTTGTTGCCGGCGGCCGGCGAGTGTCTGCGTTAATTCGGTGGTAGCTGCTTCGGCGTCTTCCAGTCTCTGCTCCAGAGGCAGTTCAGACTGATCGCCGAGCCATTCGTCGAGCAGATCGGGTTCAGCAAATCGTGTCCGCGCGTCGAGCCAGCTGCGTTCGGCAATGGCCGCATCTCGTTCGAGCTGCTCAAAGGCGGGGCGGCGATCAACCCGGGCCAGGAAGTCCTCTTCCGTTTCAACTTCCCAGCGTTCCAGCCAGGCCTGAAGGCTGCGGTCGCAAGCCCGGAGTTGCCGGATCGCCTGCCGGTGCCGCAGCCGAGAGCGATCAAGTTTTCGACTCAGGGACTGCCGCTGGTCGTGAAGCCGCCGCTGCTGATCGAGCAATTCGTCCAGCTGCTGGAGATGGTCCAGCGGCGTTCCCTCGGGCACGAGGTTGCACTCAACCATTACTGCATCGATGCGACGGGCAGCGGCCGCGAGTTCTTCCCGCTTCTGACGAGCCTCGTCTGAAAGCCGACGGCGATCATCATCAAGCGCCAGTAGCTCGTGGCGATGGGTGCCGATCCGCCAGACCTCGGCAGGGCTGAGAGTGGCTGGCAGCCCCCGCTGTTCGAGCGACTTCTTCCAGCGGGACACCGCCGACTTGCGGCGGGCGATGGCTCGTTTCAATCCCTGCCGAGCAGCCTCGACCCGTTCGCTGAAAACGGGCAGGGTGCCCTCCCGGCCAGCCAGTTGTTCCAGCCGGGCAATCTCGGCGTCAGCCTGGGCGGCTCGTCGTTCAAGATCACCACCATGATCAAACCGCGAAACATCGTCGGTGGCCGTGATGGCGAGCTGTCGGGCCGCCTTGGCGATCGTCCGGTCGAGTGTCTCGCACTGGGTGACCGCTTCGGCCTGCTGCTGCTGGGCGAGGTCGTGCTGCCGTCTGAGTTCATCGAGCTTGACCCCTGCTGACTTATCAAGCGACCAGGTCATTACCGAGGCCACGCCGGTACCCGCCAGCCCGAGGGCTGCGATCACGTACGCCAGCGGTCCGGTGACAACCGCCGGCAGCAGTAGTCCTGAGAGCAGCATGCCGGCACCGACGACAAAGACACCGCCAAGGCCGAGCAGCCAGTTCATCGGCAGCACCTGCCCCTCAAGCTGGCGACCCATCTCACGCTCGAGCTGGGCAGTTGTTGCTTGTAGTTCTTCAACGCGTTTCCCGATGGCCAGTCGCTTACGTGTTGCCGTCGCCTGTTCGGTGGCCGCCTCGATGGCGGCAGTCAGGCTGAGACCACCAAGTGATGCTTCGGCCCCTTGAACCCGGCCTTCGGCCTGCTGGAGCCGCTTTTTTGCACGCAACAGTCGGGTGCGGGCCTTCGCCACCCCGCGGGATGCCGCCTTGCACCGCCGGGCCCGGTTCCGCAGCGGCCCGAAGGAGAGCGAGAGTCCTTCCGGCAACAGCACACCGAGTCCATCGTCGTCGGCATCAAACTGATCGACCTGAACGAGCTTGGCGAGACCGCAGAGCCCAACCTGCTCGCCAAACCGGCGGGCGGCCAGCCTGGCATGGGCCTCTGCCCGGCTGGCATCGGCCACCAGCCGCTCCAATTGCGGCCGCTCATCATTGAGTGCCGAAATGGCCGAACGTTTTTCCCAGATCACGTTCTCGGCAGGAAGGTCGGCCAGTTCCCGTGCCAGCCGACGCCGTTCCTGCCGCCGTTTTTCGGCCAGTCGGTTGGCTCGACGTCGCCCTTTGACGTCCTGTCGCCAGCCGTCGTAATCAGGATGGACAAGGGCGACAAGCTTCAGAGCCTCCAGTTCGGCGGTGAGCCTCTGCCAGGTGCTGTGGAGTTCACCGGCTGGCACTGCTGCCCGGATCAGCCCCTCTGACCGCCGGGCTCGGTCAACCGCTGCTGCCAGGCCGTCGGCTTCGCGCTCCAACCGTGTCTGTTCGACAAACAGGTCACCAATCGTGGCGGCGGCATTGGTCTCGATCAGTTCGCAGAGTTCCTGCCGCTGTCGTTGAAGAGCTTTTAGGGGCGGCTCGTTGGCGTCGTCGTCTCCCTGATCCAGCCGGACGATTGCCTCTTCGATATGGCGAAGCGTGCCAGCAACCCGCGAACGATCAAGGCCGTTGGCGAGTTCGTAAAGCCGACTTCCGCAGCCCTCCGGCTCAAGGGTTCGTAGTTCGTGCAGTTCGTCGAGCCCAAAGGCCATCACATTGGTGAAGGTGGCTTCGTCGATATCTCCGACGATGTCCTGGAGGTAGATCCGTTGGTCGGCATCATGGTGGTCATCGAGTCGCTCAATGGTCACGAGGTCGCCTTCGTCACCGCCGAGACCGACAATGCCGTCCTCGTAGCTGGCTCGGGTAAGGCTGGCGATTTCAGGTCCTTCATGCCGTCGTTCGATCAGGAACCGGTGCCGCTCGCGGTCTCCCCGTGGCCCCCGGCCGATCGTCACCACCAGCCGACCGCTACAGGGACGCTGCGGGTCGAGCACGCCACGGCGGAAAAGGCCCTCGAAGCCGAAGAAGATTGCCCGGACAAATTCCAGCAGCGAGGTCTTTCCGATTTCGTTCGTGCCGTGCAGAACCTGCACGCCCTGGCCGAGCCCATCGATGGTGACATCTTCGAGGCCGCCAAACTGTTCAATCTCCAGCCGTTCAATGTGCATTGGCTTTTTCTCCAGAAAGTTCAGTCGGCAGCGAGCAGTTCGAGGGCGAGCCAGGCAGCTTCCCGGTCGAGCGGCACACCCTGGCCGGTCGCCTCCCGCTCGGTCACGATGTCGGCCAGTGCCGAGGTGAATGAGTTGCTGGCGCCGGGGCGTCCCCCCGAGCGACTGTGGCCAAGGGGAGCAAGCGACTCATCGGCGTCGGCAGCAACGGCTTCGCACCAGAGGTCTCCGGTCGCCGTGCGACAGCGTTCACGCAGCAGGCGGAGCGTCGCCTCAGCAGCGGCGCCGACCTCGATCCGACGTTCCACGCTCGTGCCGCACGAAACCTGGCAGTCGATCAGGATCAACGGAGCGGCGGTGGCTGGCGGCGACGGTTGTTGCGCCAGTGGTTCAAGGGCCCGCCAGAGACTTTCAGCAAGTTGAGCATGGTCGCCTTCAGCAGACTCGATGCAGACCGTCCGCCAGATTACTGCTGCAGCCGGCAGTGCCTGCCAACTGGCAAGTTGACGGCTGGCTTCTGTCGTTTGGACGGCGGCCTCGTTGGTGTCTGTTGGTGGCTGATAGAGACGTAGCCCGTGACAGCCCTCGTCAGGCGGCAGGTTTCGTGCTCGGGCCTGAAGGGGCGGTAACCGGAAGACCCCAGTTGGCAGCTTTCCGGCAGTGGCGGTGGCCCAAATCGCGAGGGTGTCTGGCCGGCTCAGCACTGCTGGTGGGATGGTCTGGCGGGCCGTCCGGCCGTGTTCGGACTCGCAGCCAATCAGAAGCCGCCGGTGTAGCGCCGCGGGCGATTCGGTGGCGACGGCACGTTCAGCGTCGGCAGGGGTGGCGATTGCCCAGAGTTCAACTGTGGTCGAGCGAATGGTCGCCGTCCAGGGATTGAGCGGCGTGGCAAAGCTCAGACCGGCAGGTTCCCCCAGCATCCGCTGCACATCGCGGGGGGCTGTAGGATCGGTCGTGACCCAAATGGTATCGCAGCCGTCGGCCGCTGCTTCGAGGACGAGTTGGCGAAGGGCAATCACCTGAGCAGGACTTGCCCGCAGCGGGCTGATGACGTTGCCGCAGAGAACGACGCCACGGGCCTCATGCTCGCGGGCCAACTGATAGGCCTGGCGCAGAGCGGTTAGTGGTGCCTGCCGGAGCCGGAGGCCGAGCGGTTCGGAGATGCCTTCCGGCTCGGCAATTGGGCGGTCAATGGCAGGATCAGAGGCGAAAACAAGATCGAGCATGGGCAGTCTCTCGCAATTCGGGCTGGGACGATCGCTGCCAGACCAGGCTGCATCTGCCGGCAAGGCTTCGCCTGTTTACCCGGTTTAAGACCATCCTTGACGCCGACTCTACCGCCGTCACGGTGATTTCCGCTACTGCAAAAGCGGTGGCTGACTGGCCAGTGACTGGGCTGCTGCTGCCGCCCAGTCCAAATCATTAGCCGGGCTCCCGAGGGTGACCGCGAGGCGGCTTCGATGCAGCACGCCCTTCTCGATGAGCGTGGGGAAAAACCAGGTCGTGAGGGTGAAGTTGGGAGGCTCAGGGCGTTCGGGCAGAGTGCATCTCTGCAAGGCGACTTCCCGACCTTCG
>CAZKSP010000080.1:7233-9723 GCA_964555385.1 uncultured Chitinophagaceae bacterium | reverse complement strand
TCGGGCTCAGTCCAGAGTTGCTCAAGGCGGTCAGCCAACTCGGCTTTGAGGAGGCCTCACCGATTCAGTCGGCCACGATTCCCCTCCTGCTCGCCGGCCACGATCTGGTTGGCCAGTCGCAGACCGGCTCCGGCAAGACAGCGGCTTTCTGTATTCCGGCAATCGAACGGGTCGACCCCGCACGGGCTGTCACTCAGGTACTTGTGCTGGCCCCGACTCGCGAACTGGCAACTCAGGTGGCCGACGAGGTGCACAAGCTCGCCGTCTTCAAAAAGGGCGTGCGGTCGTTGCCGATCTACGGAGGGGCTCCGTACGAGCGGCAGTTCGCTGAACTCAAGCGGGGCGTACAGATTGTCGTGGGTACGCCTGGGCGACTGATTGACCATCTCAACCGCGGCACCCTCAACCTGGCTGCGGTGCAGATGCTGATTCTCGACGAAGCCGACCGGATGCTCGACATGGGCTTTCGGGATGACATCGAGGCCCTGCTTGCGGCCGCTCCAGCCGACCGACAGACCGTGTTCTTTTCAGCAACGATCAGCCCAGCAATCAAAAAACTGGTCTCGGCTTATTCGCGTGAGCCCGAGCATGTCACCATCGCCCAGAAGTCACTTGCCGGGCCACCGCTGGTTGACCAGCTGTATTACGAGGTGCGACACCATGCCAAGCTTGACGCCCTGGCTCGGCTGATCGACTTTTACGATGTCAAAAGCGGCGTGATCTTCTGCAACACCCAGCAGATGGTTGAGCAGCTGGCAGACATGCTGACCGCCCGGGGCTGTTCGGCCGAGGGGCTGCACGGCGGGATGGCCCAGACTCAACGCACGCGGGTGATGAACAGCTTCAAGAAGGCGGCGTTTCAGTTTCTGGTGGCCACCGACGTAGCCGCCCGGGGCATCGACGTGCACGATCTGGAGTTGGTAGTCAATTACGACCTTCCCTATGACCCGGAGGACTATGTGCACCGGATCGGTCGCACCGGCCGCGCTGGGAAGAAGGGTCGGGCCATCACGCTCGTCTCGGGCGCGGGCTTTCACAAGCTGCAGGCAATTGAACGCTTCACCCACGCGAGCATTCGCCGCGAACGGATCCCCACGGCCGAAGCGGTCGAAAGCCGGCGAACCGACACGCTGTTCGGCAAGCTGCTGGGCATCCTCGAGAACGAAACGGGGGAAATGTTTCCGCGGGAGTCTCCCCTGGTCGAACGGCTGATCGAGGCGGGGCACACGCCCACCGATGTCGCTGCTGCAATCCTGCGGCATTTTGTTCCCGTGCCACCGCCCGCTGCGGCGGACGACGACCTCAACAAGCCGTTTCCAAACAAACGGCGGGGCAAGCAACCGGGCCCACGGCGATTTGAACCGCGACGGGATCGAGGAAAGGCCTCCCGCCCGGGCAAACCCGGTTTTCAGGGCCGAAAGAAGAAGCCGCGGGGTTGAGCGACCAGCGGAAATCGAGGCAAAAACTGCCCTGCCCATAGCTGCGATTGCCTGATACAACTCGCCCACTTGCGGTCCCGGGTGATCGTTAGCTGGTTGAACTCCGCGCAACCCCAACGAACTGGGACCATAATGCTGCTTCAAATTCTCTCCATCGTTGCCTGGTTTGCCGGGCTGGTGGTCGTCATGTCAATGATCGAGCACCAGGTGCACTGCAACCTCATGCACAAGGTGCCCCGGCTGAGATTCCTGCGGAATTCAGCTGCCCGCAAACGGATCTTCACCAGCCATGCCGTTGAGCATCACACCCAGTACCGGCAGGACTTCCACGACGAACCGTTGCCGCCGGGTGAGGACCGGGGTATTCGGCTCAATCTCTGGGAGGGCCTGCTCGAGAGCCTGCCGTTGAGCCTGCTGCTTGGAATGACGGGCTATTTGACGGGCTATCAGACATTTTTCATCGGCGCGACAGTCTGGCCAGGCGTAGTCGCTTTGCACCACACGATTTGGAATCAGATTCACCTTGAGATGCATCAGCCAAAACAGCGTTTCTTCGCAAACTGGGCTGCCTATAAGTTTGTGGCTCGCCATCACTTCCTGCACCACAAATACCCCGACAAAAACTTCAACGTGGCTTTTCCCGTCGGCGACTTTCTCTGTGGCACAATCGCCCATCCCACCGAAGCAGACTGGGAGGCGATGCGGGCAGAAGGAATCGCACCACGGGAGAAGATCGTGCTACCGCTTGCCAACAGTCACGAAAGCAGGCGGCAAGGCAAGCAAGAAGACAAACGCGCGGCTTAACGTGAGCGCCAAAGGGCAATCGCGGCTGGATACGCAATTGCTAACGCATGCAGATCTCACTTGGCCAAAACAAATGGCTTCGACGCGCACCCCGTGATGCTTGCTCTCAGGGTGGGCTCGTTCGAGCGGGGCAGGCTCGCACCGCACAGCAGCTGACGAGGCCAGATGCCCGCACCAGAAGCGCGACTGCCTCATGCGGTTAGTTGGGACCCACCCCAACAACTACTCAGGGCTGGTGTATCGGAAG
>CAZKSP010000080.1:0-7223 GCA_964555385.1 uncultured Chitinophagaceae bacterium | reverse complement strand
CCCCGTGATGCTTGCTCTCAGGGTTGGCTCGTTCGAGCGGGGGAGGCTCGCACCGCACCGCAGCTGACGAGGCCAGATGGGCACCGCCCCCCGG
This sequence comes from uncultured Chitinophagaceae bacterium, assembly GCA_964555385.1. GTDB lineage: Bacteria > Planctomycetota > Planctomycetia > Pirellulales > UBA1268 > UBA1268. Next base: position 7,129 of record CAZKSP010000080.1, on the reverse strand, counting down.
CACCAGAAGCGAAACCGCCCTATGCGGCGAGTTGGGACACACCCCAACAACCACTCAGGGCTGGTGTATCGGAAGTGCAGACACTAACTTTGAACTTCCGATTACCCCAAGGGAAGAAATGAACGCCTTCCCCATAAACCTCTCCCAGAAACCTCGCGGAAATGACGCAACTTCAGGCTGCTTCTTAGCCGCAGTAACGGAGAAACGACGGCATGACACTGCACAAACCGATTGAACGCTGGGTCGATCTGCTTGACCCAACAGCAAACTGCCTGCTGAACATGTCGGTGGAAGAGGCCGTTGCCCGTATCGGGTCGGGATCAATAGCGGCGGTCCGGGAGATCGCCGGCCACTTTGCCCTCGTCCATCGGGCGGGTAAACGGGTCCGTATGGCTCGGTCACTCGGCCGACCGCTTCGCTATTTCATTGCCAAGCAGACCGACGGCCCCCTCCTGCTAACTGCCGATCGGATCGACACCATCGCCAACTATCTCGATGAGCTTGGGCTTGGTGATCAGTTTCATCCGTCCTATACCCGAATGGTTCCCGCTCACCACGTGCTGGAATTAGCCTTGGTCGGCTGTCCCGACCCCAATCCGGTGTGCACCCGCTTCTTCACCCCGGACCGAAACCGTTGGGCACCCGACTTGCATGAAATTGGTCGCCGCTACGTCTCCGCGATTTCAACAGCACTCCGGGCTTGGCTGGACCGCATCGATCAGGCAGAGCCCATTGGCGTGCTTTTCTCTGGTGGAATCGACAGCGGCGGGCTGGTGCTATTGCTCCACCATATTTTACTTGAACGTGGTCAGCCAGCAGCCCGGCTAAAGGCCTTCACACTGTCGGTACACAACCGGGGCGAAGATTTGCAACAGGCCCGTCAGTTTTTGTCAGCGGTTGGGCTGGACTATCTCCATGAACCAATCGAAGTCAAACCCGAAGAAGTCGATGTGGCGGCAGCAATTCAGACGATCGAAGACTACAAACCGCTTGATGTGCAGGCAGCCGCCGCAACGCTTGCTCTTTGTCAGGGAATCAGGCAGCGGTATCCCCAGTGGCGGTATCTCGTCGATGGTGATGGCGGTGATGAAAATCTGAAGGACTATCCCATCGAGGAAAATCCTGAACTCACTATTCGCAGCGTGCTCAACAACCCGCTCCTCTACCAGGAGGGCTGGGGCGTCGACGCCATCAAACACTCCCTGACCTACTCCGGTGGTCAGAGTCGTGGTCATGTTCGCAGCTATGCCCCTGCAACAACACTCGGGTTCCGAGGCTTCAGTCCCTATGCACTCCCCGACGTTATCGAGGTGGCCGAGGGCATTCCTTTCATCGATCTGACCGACTGGGAGCACGAGCGGCTCTACGCCCTTAAGGGGGAGGTGATGCGACTCGGTATTCAAGATGCCCTTGGCATCGAAATGCCGATTTTTCCGAAGCGTCGTTTTCAGCAGGGCATTGGGGATGATGGTGACAGTGCGAGAATATTTCCTGCCGACCCGCGGCACTACCGGCAGCTGTTTCAGGAGGCCTGGAGTTAACCCGTTACGCCCGACTTTGAGGCGGACGTATGCGCAAGTCGATGAGGAGCCTCAGCCGTGAACAGTCCGGCGGTATCCCAGGGTTCGAGAAGTTCTCGGAACTTCTGACGGTGGCACCGGCGAGCATCCGCAGTGGCTTCAGCCGCAGCCAGAAGTTGCTCTCGAGCCTTCAAGACTGCCTCCTGCAACGGCAACCGATCGGCTGACAGAAAACCGGCAGTCGTAAGCAACACTTCTTCATTCAGCCGTTTTTCAAAGTCAATGGTGGCAATGAAAAATAGCCGACAGGCATCGACAAAGAGCTCGAAGTCATCCCAGGCAGCGTAGGCGGCACTGACAAGGCTATCGACCCAGCCAATCTCATGAATCACTGCGTCACCATACCGAACCAACGGTCCGGTTGGGTCGCTTCCGGCTGATAGCATTGTCGCCAGCCGAGCTACTCCATGAATCGCATGAGCAATGCCGGTGCTATGCAGTGGATCAACAAAGCCAGCGGTTGTCGGCAACATTGCCCAGCGGGGACCGGCGGCTGCTGACCAGAGTCGGTTCAGCCGACCACTTGCTACCAGCGGCTGGCAGACCTGGCTGTTGGTGAAGCATGCAGCAACCGATGGATAGCGGGCCAGCGTCCTCGCCCAGCCCTGTTCGGATGCCTGCGCGTTATCATCGGACCTCTGGGGTTGGACCAATCCCACACTGCAACGATCATCAACAAATCGAAGCATCCAAAGCCACCCTTCATCAAGGAGATGGTGCTGGGCCGCATCATCCGATGCGAAGGGCCAGACGGTGGACTGATTCCCGGCCGCCTGTTGAAGGCAATCCCAACTTTCAATGCCACGGAAATGTCCGTAGACAGCTTCGGTACGGGTGCTGAGCTGCTCATCCCGACGGGTGAGACCAAGGGTTCGGCCCAGCAGTCCGCCACCACCGCTGGCATCGATCAACCAGTCAGCTGAAACGATGATTTCGGCTGCCGCGGGACTTCCGGCTGGCCGCCAACGTGATGTCCAGCTAGATCGGGTCATCTCCAGCCCCGTCACCTGAACTTCTTCAAAAACCTGAACCCCGGCCGCCGCCGCCTTCGTAAAAAAGAATTGATCAACATCTGCTCGAAGCCAGTGAGTATCGCTGTCTGCGTCACTGCTGCTGGCAGCTACAAGGAGTGAGGAATCGTGGTCAGCTGAGTCGACATATTCCTGGCCTGGGCGATGACGAAAGTAGGAGAAGCCCCGCTTCTTGCCGCAGATCAGCTCGGGATAGGCGTCCTGCCAGCTTCCAAAACGGGCCAGCATCGCCAGTTCAGGCAGTTCCCAATGACTCGCCAGCTGAGCCAGCAGCAGATCGGCCACCGGTGTACTTGACTCGCCGATTGCAAATCGGGGATGCCGATTCCGATCAATGAGTGCCACCCGCAGACCCCGACGAGCCAGCAGCCAGGCGAGCAGACTGCCGGAAAAACTACTGCCAAGAATGAGGACATCGAACTTCATGGCAGGCATCCACAGGAGAGCTGGTCGGATGGCAGCGGGCTCTGGTAGCGATTCATTGCCGCCAGCCTGGCATACCGCTGATCGCGACAAGCGTTGCAGTGTCCAGTGAGTCGCGGCCAGTCCCAGAGATCGACAGTCACCAGTTGGGGATCACCGGCAGGCGTTCTTGCGGTGTGATCTATCGCCGTGAACACTGCGTCTGCCACCGCCTCCACGGCGACCGCCGTCGGCTCGACAAACAGCCCCTCATCCCTGAGGCGATCGAGAAAGCCATTCCCCAGCCGTGTCGGCACGACACTCACATGCCGAACCCCCTGCTCCCACGCAAAATGAACCGATCGCAGGCACCAGTCCACCGCCTCACGAGGCGACAGCCAGGGCAGACCAAACAACACAAACGCTCGCGTGTCGATGCCCCAGCTGTGAAGCCTTCGGCACGCGGATGAAAAATCAGCCAAGCTCATCTGCTTATTCAGGCGTGGCAGAATGTCGGGATGGACACACTCAAGCCCCATTGCAAGCTCAAGACGACCCGAACACCGATCGCGAAAATCGGGAATGGCTGCCGTGGTGAGCCGGGGATGGTTTTCCACGATCACCCGCTCAAACGGGCTGATGAGGTCAGCAATCGATGGCAGATCTGTCGGAGGCACGGCCCGCGGATCAAAAAAATTGCTGCCGTTATAAAGTTTGATCCAACGGGCTGAGCTGCCGGCTGTTCCGCTAAAATCTGAGTCGGATACTGCCTTTACTGCGTGCCTGATCTGGGCAGGGACTGCCCCTGGTGGTGTTGCTGAGGGAATGGTGTTTTGCCAAAGATCACACATCGCGCAGGTGAAGCGGCATTCAGCCCCGCCAATAATCACCACGGTCGTGCTGACGGACTGCCCGGCACCCCGCACCTCCTGCTCGGTGAATGTGGCCACGGGCCGGTCGCGGACAATCTGGTTGCGAGGACCCCGGTCCTGACGAATCAACTTCGTCTGTTCCCGTGGACGAGACGAATCGGGGGGGATTGGCAGATGATTCCAGGAATCATTACGCATTAAGTCAGGCAGTCGAAGAGTAGCGATTTGCCGATATCATGACGCATTATGCCAGCTTCTGACAGCAGACATTTACGGGGTGGCCTCTTCATCTTCGGCCTCGTTCTTCTGGCAGGTGCCCTTACCGTCGGAGGGTGGTACCGATTTACTGGTCGCCGTCTGGAAATCGATCGGTCAGAACTGCTGGATACGGCCGCCTCCCAGCCAAGGCAACTCCCCTCACCAAGACCAGAAAACTACGTCGGCTCTCAGGCCTGCAACGCCTGTCACAGTGAGATCGCAGCTTCCTACGCCCGCCACCCAATGGGCCGGTCAATTCGCCCGGTCGGTCCAGAGGATGCGGCCGGTTCCGCTTCTGCCGCCGTGGCAAACGACCGGGAACGATCCTACAGCATCGAGTTCACGACAGACGGCACACTCCTACACCATGAACGAGTCGCCGACGAGGATGGAAAGACGCTCTATGATCAGGCGGTTGCCGTTGCCTATGCGCTCGGATCGGGACGCCGGGGCCGAGCCTATCTCATCGATGGTGGTGGGGCTCTCTACCAGTCACCAATAGGATGGTACAGCCATCGTCAATGTTGGGACCTTTCACCCGGCTATCGGACAACGCGGTCCGTGCGGTTCAGCAGGGAGATTGACGGCAGCTGTCTCTACTGCCATGTGGGCCGACTCTCCACTGAATGGCCACAGACGGTTACCGACAAGCCCTTCCAAGAAATGGCGATCGGCTGCGAACGCTGCCATGGCCCCGGCCAACAACACGTAACGCTCATGCAGCGGCTCGGCCCAGAGGAGCGAGCCGAGGACGTGGCGATCGTAAATCCTGGCCGGCTTGATTCGGCCCATCGCGAAGCGGTCTGCAACCAGTGCCATCTGTCGGGCAAGGCCGTGTTTCCCCGATACGGCAGAGGGTTTTTTGATTTCCGCCCAGGAGATCTTCTCAGCGACTCCCTTGTAGTGCTCGATGACACCGACCGGGCGACCAACGCCCGTGCGGTCAGCCAAGTCGAACAGATGCGTTCAAGCAAATGTTTCCAAGGCAGTAATGGAAGTCTTGGCTGCATCAGCTGCCACGATCCGCACAGCACGCCAACGCCGCTTGAGTCCGCAGCGTTCTACCGATCTCGCTGCCTGACCTGCCACGGTGAGGACGACTGCGAACTGCCACCGCCAACGCGGCACCAAGAGGCAGCAAATTCCTGCATTGCTTGTCACATGCCAGCGGAGTCGGTCAGCGACGTTCCCCACACCGCCCTCACCGACCACCGGATTCGGCGGTGGCCCGACCGCCCTGAGGCTACTGGCACACCGCAACAAACCGCTCACCTCGGCGTCTTTCCCGAAGGCGGGCACCTGCCTGACTGGGAAATCAATCGGGCCCGTGGGCTCTGGCTTGCAGAAACCGCTGTCCGCTCGGGTGACCAGCAACTCGCTCACCGGGCCATTGACCTGCTGCTGCCAGGGCTGGCCGCGGCAAGGCCTGCTACCGACCCGTTGGCCACTATCCGTACCGACATACCCGTGTTGCTAGCGGTAGGCCAGGTGTTCACCGCTGGTCAGGCCGACCAAATGGCAGCACAGGCATATGAAGCAGTCCTTGCCATCGATCCCAAAAACGAAACGGCACTTTCCGAATTAGCTCGACTGGCCCAAAACCGCGGCGATCGCACTGCGGCACTTGCCTTCCTGAAACAACTGGAAACCTCCCGCCCAACAAGTGACGAGATACCGGCCCGCCAGGCGGCGTTATTGGCAGCAAGTGGAAAACCGAGCGAGGCAGTTGATGCAGCCCGTCAATCACTGGTCTACAACCCAACCCGCATTCCGCTGCGCCGCTGGCTCGTGCAGGTGCTTAAAGCCCAGGGACAGTCCAGTGAGGCGGCCCGCGAAGCCGACTGGCTGACGGCCTATCAGGCTGCTATCGATCGGGCGACAAAGGGGGCGGTCGCTCATCAGCCGGCTGACGAGGTTCCACCGCCGTGAGTAGCTGATCGACGGGCACATCGGCAAACTTTTGACTCACCCCCGACGGCCATTGAATAACCACCTGACAGGGTCCAGCATCGTCTGCCAGCCCGAAACTCGCTCGAGGCTGATGGCTGCTGGCATAACTGGTACCGCCGCAGAGTTGCTGCCTAAGCTGTCGATTGCCGCTGTCCACCGAAATCCGACAACCGATTCCCCGTCGATTACTCTGTCGACCAATACATTCAACTGCCAACCAGTGCCTGCCAGTAGTCTGGTTTTCGAGGAGGGCAAGCGGCGTATTCTGGTGAACCACAATGGCATCCAGATCACCGTCATTGTCGAAGTCAGCGGTGGCGATCCCACGGCCGACCTGCTTTTCGCTGAAGAACGGGCCAGCCGCGGCCGAGCAGTCTTGCCAGCGGCGGCCAGTCCAGCCGAGTAGCTGGGGCCGCATTTTCAGAAGGGGATTGCCCGGAAAATTTTCGATGTGGCCATTTGCAATGAGCAGTTCCATGAAACCATCGGCGTTGAAGTCTGCCATCACCGCACCGAAGCCCAGCCGAGGCAGAGTCATTCCATGCAGCCCGGTGAGTCCAGTGGCGTCCTCAAAGCCAGCCGACCCGAGACTGTGATAGAGCGTGTTGGACTCATCATAAAAATGGGTCACATAGAGGTCGTCATGCTTGTCCGCGTCGTAGTCACCAACAGCCACCCCCATGCTCGCCTGCGTCCGCCCGTTACGGTCAACGGCACAGCCCAAGGCCAGTGCTGATTCAACAAACCCTCCCTCGAGCTGCCCCACAAACAGGAAATTGGCCTCGGTATCATTGGCCACGTAGACATCTGGCCGGGCATCACCTGTGAAGTCTGCAATCGCAACACCAAGCGCCTTGTTTCCGGGTCCGACAAGCCCAAGATCGGCCGCGGCCTCCCGGAAACGGCCGTTCCCCTGATTGAGATAACAGGCATCAGGCACTGGGTCGATATCTCGGGGATGACAGATTCTGGGCTCCCCACTGGCGTTGCGGCAGTCAATTGGAGCGAGTGGGTCGTAGGCGAGGTAGTGACAGAC
>CAZKSP010000079.1:0-9750 GCA_964555385.1 uncultured Chitinophagaceae bacterium | reverse complement strand
GGCGACTTCGGATTGCGGGGCGAGTCGCCCAGTCATCCAGCCTTGCTCGATGATCTCGCCCACCGCTTTGTCACAGAGGGCAACTGGAGCCTGCGGTGGCTGCATCGCGAGATCGTTCTCAGCCAGACCTGGCGGCAGTCCTCTTTCGCCCGGCCTGAAACGCTCGCCCGTGATCCTGACAACCACTTGTTCAGTCGGGCGCAGCGACGACGGCTTTCATGGGAAGCCTGGCGGGACAGCCTGCTTGTGTCCGCAGGCACGCTAACGCCAGATGCCCGTGGTGGCCCTGGAGGTGATCCGCTTGACGCCAAGCAACTCACCCGGCGGACGCTTTATACCTGGCTCGATCGGCAGGATGTGCCCGGAATCCTTCGGACGTTTGATATTGCCAGTCCCGATACGGCGGTGCATGTGCGGCCCCAGACAACGGTGCCGCAGCAGGGGCTCGTAGCGCTGAATGCTCCGTTAGTGGTTGCGGTTGCCAAACAGGTTGCCGCTCGATCGGCTCAGGAAGCGGGCGAGGCCAGTAGCACGTCCACGCGGCTCACCACCCTCTGGCGTGCCGTTCTTGCCCGCAATCCAACCGATCGCGAGCAGGTGATGGCCCGAGCCTGGCTGAACGCGCACGGTGATTCGACCCTGCCAGAGTTCGGCCCCTGGCCACAGCTTGCTCAGGCCCTTCTGGCTACCGCTGAGTTTCAGTATGTCGATTAAGGAAGAAGGCTTGATGGCAGCCATGCAATCACAGATGCCCCCGCTCTCCCGTCGTGATGTGCTTGCCCGGTCGGGCCTTGGCCTCGGCTGGCTGGCTGCTTCGGGACTGCTGCATGGTGAGTCGGCGGCCGCTGCAGTGAGCAATGCCCGGCAGCCAGCCACGACCCTTGCCCCCCGTCCGCCGCACTTTCCCGCCCGGGCCAAGGCGGTGATTCACATCTTTGCCAACGGCGGCCCCAGCCATGTCGATACCTTCGATCCGAAGCCCAAGCTGCAGGAGTATGCCGGACGGGAGATTCCAGGTGCCCTCAAGACTGAGCGGCGGACCGGGGCGGCCTTTCCCTCGCCTTTCCGCTTCAGCCGGCACGGGGAATCAGGTCTTGAGGTGAGTGAACTCTTTCCCTCGGTGGCCCGCCATGCTGACCGGTTACTCGTGGTGCGATCGATGCGGGCCGATGTGCCCAACCATGAACCGTCGCTGCTCTTAATGAACTGCGGTGATGCCCGGCTGGTCCGGCCGGCCGCGGGTGCCTGGGTGACCTATGGCCTTGGAACAGAAAATCAGAACCTGCCGGGTTTCGTTGCCATGTGCCCGGGCGGCTATCCCATCAGCGGTACGGCGAACTGGCGGAGCGCTTTCCTGCCCGGGGTGTTTCAGGGCACGTACGTCGACACCAAGAAGAAAAAAGCCGATGAGCTGGTTGAATGTATCCGGCATCCGTTGCTTGCCGCTGAAGCCCAGCGGCGACAGTTTGAGTTGACGTCGGCCCTTGACCGTGAGCATTTGGCCGGCCGTCAGCATGATCCGCAGCTCGAGGCCCGGCTGGCCTCGATGGAACTGGCCTGGCGGATGCAGTTTGAGGCTGGCGAAGCCTTCGATGTCACTCGTGAGCCCAAGCACGTGCTTGACCGCTACGGTGACACCCCGCACGGCCGCCAGCTGTTGATTGCCCGGCGGCTGGTTGAGCGGGGAGTGCGATATGTGCAGGTCTGGCATGGGGCAGGCCAGCCCTGGGACAGCCACAGCAACATTGAGAAGAGCCATCGCCAACTGGCTGGTGAGGCCGACCAACCGATCGGGGCACTGCTCGATGATTTGGTTGGCCTCGGCCTGCTGGAAGACACGCTGGTGCTCTGGGGTGGTGAGTTTGGCCGTACGCCGACCGTGGAGTTGCCGAACGATGCCGGGGTGAAGTCGCCCACAGGCCGCGACCACAACCATCATGGCTTCACGGTCTGGATGGCTGGCGGTGGCGTGAAGGGGGGAATCGTCCACGGAGCGACCGATGAGTTTGGCTTCAAGGCAGTTGAGAAGCCGGTTCATGTCCACGACCTGCAGGCAACGATGCTGCATCTGCTGGGCCTCGACCACAAGCGACTCACCTATCGCCACAGCGGCCGTGACTTCCGGCTGACCGACGTGCATGGCAACATCGTCACCGACTGGCTGGCGTAGTGTTCAAGCGAAGCCCGTGGTCATTGTTCACACAAAGACACAAAGACGTGTGAGGCGAAGGCTGGACTCGTTCCTGGGTCTGAAGCAGCCTTCCACGGCAATCCTGTTTGGCACAAGTTGCCGAGCAATCCAATGATCACCAGATGACTCTCTGTCTTGCCGCAAGTTTTGATGCCGCGCGTTCGCAGCGATTCGCAAAAAGTCCTTCAAAAAGTACATGCTTCGAAGCCCGAAGCGCAAGCTGAGGGAAATCACGTTATTTGATCCCCGAACCGCATTCCCTCGGCTCGCGCCTCGGGCTTCACGGATTTTGGTTTCACCCGGCGCACCATCAAAAAGCACAAGCTGAGAGAAACCACGTTTTTAATCCAGGAGCCATTTTCCCTCGGCTCGGGCCTCGGGCTTCACGGAGTTCGGTTCCGCTTGCCTCAGCTTCTAAATCGTAAGCTGACGACAGCCAGGGTTTCTTGTTCCCGGAAACGTTTTCTCTCGGCTCGCAGCTCGGGCTTCCCCACGTTCCGTTCCACCTGTCGCACCAACAAAACCTTCGCTCCCAGCCTTCTGAGAACCCTTCACGCTGGACGAGGCTCGGAGGGGGCGATGAATGCTTGCGGAGCGTCGGGCGCATCCTCGGCCGTTGACGAGACCTTCACCACCTCCGAGCTGACAGTCATTTTGCAAAACTGCCTACGTCCCGTATCCTAACGATGGCTCAAGGCGGTTGATTGTCTATTGCCCATTCCCCTCCCCATGCCCGCCAAGCCCTAATGGTCAACGACGACCTGCTTCGCCGCGACATTCGCCTGCTTGAAGGTGTGCTTGAGGGCGTGATCGTCGAACTCGCCGGCCAGGAGACCTTTGACCGGCTGGCTGTCATCCGCAGGCTAGCCCGGGAACGCCGCGGCGGTGAACATGCCGCCGAACAGCCGCTGGCCGAGCGGATTGAGTCGCTCGACCCGGCCACCGCCCGGGATGTTGTCCAGGCGATGACCATCTACTTCGATCTGGTCAACATCGCCGAGGATCGGCAGCGGGTGCGGGTGCTCCGCGACCGCGAGCGAACAAGCTTTCCCGAGCCACTGGGCGAATCGCTTGCCGCCGGCCTGAAAGAACTGAAGCAGTTAGGCCTGGGGCCGGCGGAGGTGCAGCAGGCCCTTGATCGGCTGGCAATCGAACTGGTCTTCACCGCCCATCCCAGCGAGGCTAAACGTCGCAGCATTCGGGCCCGGCTGCGGCGGATGCGGGCCTGCCTGAAGCGGCTCGACACCGCGGATATTCTGCCCCGCGAGAAAGCGACGCTCGAGAGCGAACTCCGCAGCGAACTGGCCATTCTTTGGCAGTCCGACTTTCTCCGGCCCAGCCGGCCGACTGTGCTCGATGAAGTTGGCCGGGGCCTATCGATCATGCCCCGACTCTGGACTGCGGTGACCGACGTCTATGCAGCCCTGCGTCGGGGTCTGGCGGAAACCTTTCCCGAGGCCCACTTCACGATTCCGCGGTTTCTCTCCTTCGGCTCCTGGATGGGGGGCGACCGTGACGGCAATCCATTTGTGACGGCCGAGATCACCGAACAGACCCTGATCAGGCTTCGGCGGGCGGCGATCGACACGCATCTTCAGTGGTGCCGACAGCTGCATGACATGCTGACGATTTCCTTGAAATCGGCACCGGGGGCCCATGAACTGCTCGCCCGACTGGCAGAGCTTCGGCAACAGTGGCCTCAACTCGACCAAACCGAATCGGCCATTCCACCCAACGAGGCCTATCGGCAGTGGCTGCGGATGATTCGGCTCCGGCTTGAGGCCTCTCAGGCTGATGCTCTCAACGAACCGCTCTCGCCGCTTGCCTACACCGACCAGGCAGAATTCGAGGCCGACGTTGCCCGCATTGTTGACGGCCTCGACCGAGACCACGGACTGTCGCTCGACGCCCCTGCCCGCCAGTGGCTCGATCTAGTTCGCACCTTTGGCCTCCACATGACCCGGCTTGATATCCGTCAGGATGCCCGCCGTTATGAGGAGATTCTGGGTGACATCTTTGCCGCCGTCGGACGGCTGCCGGAGAAGGCCGCCTACGCAGCCCTCCCCGATGCCGACCGCTGCCGGCTGCTGATCGAAACGATGGGCAGTGCCGGCGATCTTCCCACTGAAACGCTCGACCCGCTCACGAGCGACACGCTGCAACTGTTCACAACACTCCAACGGGCGTCGGTCCGCTTCGGCGCCGGCTGCCTGGGTGGCTCGATCATCAGCCTGACCCGAACGCCAGCTGATGTGCTCGCGGTGCTCTGGCTCTGGCGGTGGGCCGTCGGCCGGGCCGAGGCTCGGGGTGAACCGGTCAGTGACGATACGATTGCTATCGTGCCGCTCTTCGAGAAGATCGGCGACCTCGCCCACGCCGAGGAAACGCTGCCAGCAAACCTCGACGAGCCGGCCTACGCCGACCACCTCGCCCGCAGCGGCAACCGGCAGATCGTGATGGTCGGCTATTCCGACAGCACCAAGGACGGCGGCTACCTGGCGGCCTGCTGGGGCCTGCAGGATGCCCAGCGGCGACTGCACGACATCGCTGAGGCCCGCAGCGTTGGGCTGACGTTCTTTCATGGTCGGGGCGGTTCACTGGGACGTGGCGGCGGCCCGGCTGCCCGGGGCATTCTGTCGCTGCCAGCCAAAAGCCTGGACGGGTCGTTGCGGCTGACCGAACAAGGCGAGGTACTCGCTGAACGGTATGACGATGCCGAGATCGCCAGCCGCCACCTCGAGCAGGTCTCGTGGGCAACGCTCGTCGCCTCAAGTGTTCGCCGCGTCGACCCCGAGTCGGCCTGGACGGAACTGGCTGAGCGAATGTCGATCCGCAGCCGCGAGGTCTACCGTGAACTGGTCGACCAGCCCGGCTTTATCAGCTACTTCTCACAGACAACACCGATTGAGGACATCGAGAATCTGCCGATCGCCTCGCGACCCTCCCGCCGCCGGGGTGAACGCAGCCTCGATGACCTGCGGGCAATCCCCTGGGTCTTTGCCTGGACGCAGAACCGCTGCATGATCCCCGCCTGGTATGGGCTGGGAACAGCCTTGATCGAAATCAAATACGACGATCGTCAACAGTGGCGAACGGTCTGTGACATGTATCGGGGCTGGCCGTTTTTTCAGGCGACCATCGACAACGCCACCCTGGCCCTCGCCAAGGCCGACATGGTGATCGCCCAGCGATACTCCGAACTCTGCAGTGACAACGATATCCGGCGGCGGATCTGGCAGCGGATTGCCGCCGAGCGGGACAAGGCCCGGCAGGCGATCCTCGACATCGTCGGTGGCGGCGAACTGCTGGCCAACACCCCTTGGTTCCAGCGTTCGATTGAGGCCCGCAACCCGTCGATCGATCCACTCAACCTGATTCAGATCGAATTCATGCGGCGTCGGGCCGCGGCCCCGCAGGCGGACGATGGCCAACTCGACCCTGCCGTTGGCGACCTCCTGCGACTCTGTGTGCAGGGAATCGCCGCTGGCATGCGAACCACCGGCTGATCATTTGACTCCCACCACGACGCACGCCCCGGAGACCTAGCCAGCCAGCGGCGTTCTGCTGACGGCCTTGCGACTCCCAGCAGGCCCGATTGCCTGGTGCAGGTGCCGGTCGCCACCAACGTCGCTAATCTCTCCGCGATGTTTGGCGGCATCGAGTACGTCCCGTAGACGCTCAATCACCAGCGCTTTCGTGAGCAGGTCTGGATACCTGGCCAGCACCCGGCCCTCGTTGAGGTTCTCTCACATCAACAGGATCACAAACCCGGAGTCCCGGGAAGAAACCCAACGTGGCGGGCCATCATCTCCCGGACAACATCGGCGACGGTTGCTGCGGCCGGCAGCGGCTTCATCTCGACCGGGTCGCACCCCAGAGTAATCGCCTTGCTCAGTCCGACGACTCACACCAGCCACGGCATCAGAGAATCGCCTGTCGGGTTGTAGCGATTACGCATGCTCTGCTGCCCGACAAAGCAGTCGGTCGCACGTCTGGCATCCGTTTGCGGACGCACTATAAGCCGACCGCATGCCATGATTGCGGTGTGCCGGCCCTCCTCCATCTCAGGCAGTTGTCATGCGTACCCTCGTCCTCCTGACCGTTCTTTCGACCTCCCTCGGTGGCGTTCCCGTCGTTGCCGCCAATAGCGGCTTTGACCCCCGCATTGTCGTCTTCGGAGACGAGCGAGAACGCATTCAAAACACACCGATCGAGCAGCGGCCCAACCGCCCGCTGCACTTTTACGGCAACAGCATCCGGCGTCGAAACACCCGAACAGTTTCACGGCCAAGCCAGTCGCGGTCACGTTCAGTGCGTTCTGCTAGCCAGTCGGGGAGCAGCCGGGCCACCCGATCGCGGCAATAACCCACGACTGCAGGCCATGGCGGGTTTCCAGGGCTTCCCCCCTTTCAACGCTGCACAAAAATGCTGCTGAGGCAGGTTTCAGTCGCAAGAAAGCCGGGCAATACCGGCACAAATGCTATGAGTGGGGGGGCCAGTTCGTATAATTTCGTGCTGGTAGCGACGTTAACCACGATGAGCATCCGGACTTTTCTGGGTTCCCTCTCCGACGTCGGCAGGGCACAGCGAACAACGTCAGGCGGTGAGGATCGTACATGGGCAGTAAGAGCGGCAAGCGGTTATGCAACGGGCGGTTGGCTGGTCTGGCAACAACGGCAGTGATGGCAGTAGCGGCCCTGACCGCCACGGGCACTGAGCAGCAGCTAACACCTGAGCCAGTACTGGTTCTTGAAAAGCTCCTCCAAGCTGACCACCCCGGGCAGCGGCCGGGAAAGCTCACTCGGGGGCCCAGCCGGGTGCCCGAGGGCCCTGCATCTCTTCTCCCACGTCCCAACAGCTTTCCTAAGGTGATCGATCCGGGCGATGAAAGCCCCCTCGACTTCGGCAGTGGTGACACGCTGAGCATCGAGGCTTGGATCCGGCTTGATGCTGCTCCGGGCGGCGTTTTTCCCTCCATCGTCGGCAAGGGCAGAACGCACACTGTCGCCGGCAAGACAAATGACACCAATCAAAATTACGCGCTCCGGCTCACCGGTAGTGGAACCACTCAACTCTCTTTCCTCTGGATGGACTCTGGTGTTCCGGGAACGCAGCGGGCCCACCGTTGGACCAGCAAGGCATCGGTCCCGGTAGACGGACGCTGGCACCATGTTGCATTGATCTACACGTTTGGCACTGGTGATGAAGCGGTAGGCTTCATCGATGGCAAGCAGACAGATGGAACCTGGGACATGCTGGGCAACTCTGCCGACGCTCCAGTCACCGACAACGACGACCTTTGGGTCGGCGGTTCGCACAGCAATGGCCAGCTCTTTCCCGGCCTCATCGATGGACTCATGATCTATCGCGACACACTGCCGCTCGCGGTCATTGCCGAGCGGACTGCGTGGGTCGACAGCCAGCGGCCGGGCCTTCCCTGGTCGCCGGAGAATCTGCCAGTCGCCGAGCATACAACTGCCGTGGCCATCTCTGACCTTCCAATGCGGAGTTGGTTCGCTGAATCGACTCATACCGAGCCGGTGTTCACCTGCAACGGATTTGCCCTCACCCGACTGCCGAACCGCTATGACGACCGCGGACTGATCAGCGACCGGCCGGCCGGTTCGATGGTCCGGCTGGCGACAGAGACCACACTGCCCGCCGGAACTTGTCGGCTGCTCCTTCGAAGCCTTGATGCGGCCCGGGTCTATCTCGATGAGACGTTGATTGTCGAGCAGAAGACCAGGCCCAAACCGAGTGGTTCGGCTCACGGTCGCTTGGACGATCTGACGGTACCGCCCGACGGCGTCGTTCAGCAGATAGCGGCCCATCTCGATACTGTGGTTGAGTTCGAATCGGATGGGCGTCCGCATCGCTTTGAGGCCTATCGGCTGCTCGGCGGAGAGGACCGGGTGCCACAACTTGGCGAATTTCTGGTCGCCGTCGCCGCCCCAGGCGAACCGTTCAAAGTTCTCGGGGCCGACTGGCAGCCCGATGACGCCAACTGGCAGCGTCTCCTCGACCGCGAAACAGCTCTGGTCACGGCCTGGAATCGCGCGGCCCGCAACTCCCTTGATGCCACTGAGGATGCCCGCTGGGCAAGCCGCCACGAAGCTGCCGCCCAGGCAGCTGGCCCGCCAATCAGTCTTCCCGCTGTCAGGAACGAAGGAGAGATCGGTAATCAGATCGACCGATTTATCCAAGCGAGGCTCGAAGCCGAGGGCCTTGACCCACAACCGCTGCTCGATGACGACGCCTTCCTGCGGCGGGCCACGCTCGACCTGACGGGACGGATTCCAACGCTTGCCGAACTGCGGCAAATTGGCAGGCAGCTTCCCACACCAACGCGACTCGATCGTGCGGCCGTGATCGACAGCCTGCTGGCCTTGCCGGAGTGGGCCGACCACTGGACGCCATACTGGATGGACGTACTCGCGGAAAACCCCGCACTCACGAAGCCCACCCTCAACAACACTGGCCCGTTTCGCTGGTACATCCACGATGCCCTCGTCGACAACTGGGGAATGGACCGGTTCGTCACGAACCTCATTTTGATGGAAGGAAGCTCGTATCTCGGTGGCCCGGCCGGCTTCGCAATGGCCTCACAGAATGACGTGCCAATGGCGGCGAAAGCTCACATCCTCGGCACCGCGTTTCTCGGTGTCGAAATGAAGTGCGCCCGCTGCCACGACGCACCGAATCACCCGTTCAAACAGGAACAGCTTTTCTCGATGGCGGCAATGCTCAACCGCAAACCGCTCAACGTACCGGCAACCAGCAGTGTTCCGGGAACTCCAGCCGAACTCGAAGAGATGCTGGTCACTGTCTCGGTCACGCCGGGGACGGCAATCCCACCGGACTGGCCATTCACGCAGTTCGCCAGCAGTGGCGTGACCAAGGAAGATTCTCGCCATCAACTCGCCGAAGCGATTACCGGCCCGAAGAACCTGCGGTTTCGCGAGGTACTCGCCAACCGGCTTTGGACTCGGCTCACGGGAGTTGGCCTTGTTTCAGAGACAAGCGACTGGACCGATCGCGAGGCATCGCACCCCGACCTGCTGCGGTTTCTGGCCCGGGAACTCCTCGTCAGCGGCGATGACGTGAAAAATCTCGCCCGACTGATCATGACCTCCCGTTTCTACCAGCGGCAGGTCGTCCCCGGAATCGGCCCGCATGACACTGATGCCCGCCAGTTTCGCGGTCCAATCCGGCGGCGGCTGACTGCTGAACAACTGGTCGATTCACTGCATACAGCAACTGGCAAGCCGATGCGGGGTGAGGTGCAGGGCTTTGGCCAAGACGGTTCACAGCCCCGCAAAACCTTTCTGGAACTTGGCCGGCCCGCCCGGGCTTGGCAACTCGTTTGCACCGCCAGCGAGCGGGACCGTAACTCGTTGCGGCTGCCCGAGGTCGATATGCTCAACGAACTGCTGCAGGCCTACGGCTGGCGGCCCCAACGGCAAGACCCCCAGGATCGGCCCGCCGCAGCTCCCACACCGCTGCAGCCGCTGATGCTCGCCAATGGCCCCGCCGCATCCCGACTGCTCGACGCAACAGCC
>CAZKSP010000078.1:0-9796 GCA_964555385.1 uncultured Chitinophagaceae bacterium | reverse complement strand
AGGGAAGGCCGCCGAAAAGGAAGAGCAGGAGAAGCAGGAGGAAAACGCAGGTCCTCGGCGGCCGGTCGTCACCCGCGACTTTTACTTCGATGAGGCAATGCGAGTGGCTACCGACTACCTGTCGGTCCTTACGGGCGCGGTTCCCGGACTGGCCCAGTCTGAGCAGGCCACTGCTCCCGGAAACCTGAAGCCGGCACCGTAGCCGAGGCTGTGGTCGGTGTCAGAGCAATTGCTGGACTGCCTGCAGAGCATCGGGCTGATCTGGGCCATGGCCAAGGTCGGTCCAGATCAGGCGGGAATCAACTCGTTTGTCACCGCCACGCGATTGGCTGGCTGCAGGATCCCATGCTGGTGACGGGTTGCCGGTGATGCGGGCAAGGCCTTCGTACCAGTCACGGCGTCTGATCGGGCTGCCATCAGAAACCACATAGAGTGGTCGCGGGGCTGAAAGTTCTGCCACATCGCAGGCCACGGCAGCCGCATCATCGATGTGGATGAGATTAAGCCAACTGGCGGGATCCGCAGGCAGTGGCTTGCCTGCCTGCAGATCGGCCAGTCGTGGCAGCCGGTCAGGGCCGTAGAGCCCCGCGAGCCGCAGAACAACTCCTGGTCCGTGGCGATGTGCCTGCAGGCGGGCTTCGGCTGCCACCAGTGCCCGGCCCGCCTCACGGGCTGGCGTGGGGGGGGTTGTTTCGTTGACAAAGCCCCCACTGCCGTCGCCCCAGACGCCGGTCGAGCTGATGAAAATAAATCGAGGTTGGCCCGGCAGTCGGTCGAGGAGCCGCTGGAGTCCGGTGACATGGACATCTTCGTAGCTGGCGGGAGCCGTGCGGTCGAATCCCACAGCCCAGAGAACCGTGTCGACTGTTGGAAGTGTCGGCAAGCCGTTAGCGGCATCGGCGGCAGCGGTGACGTCTCCCTGCAGGGGGTGCAGGCCCATGGCCTCGAATTGGTCGGCGTGGGCCCGACTGCGGGTTGTGGCGTAGACGGTGTCACCCGCGGCTAGCCACCGGCTGGCCACTCGTTTCCCGAGGTAGCCACAGCCAATGATGAGGCGTCGACGTGAGGATGTCGGGGGTGAACGTTCAGTCATCGAGGGCCTCACCCGGCTCCGAGGCGGTCGTTGGCAGGCCAGCAGCCTGCCGCTCTAGCCAGTTGCTGAGAATCACCTGGGCGGCCACTGCGTCGTGTCGGGCCTTCTTGCGGCCTCTCGTCAGCTGGGCCGGTCGCATCAGCCCCGCCGCCTCGCGGGAGGTGTACCGCTCGTCCTGAAAGGTAACCGGGCGGTCAGTTGCGTCACTGAGCCACCGGGCGAACGCTTCAACTTCAGCTGACATCTCGCTTCGGCGGCCGTCGGCATGAATGGGGAGGCCGACCACGAAGCCGGCGATATCCTCGCGGGCCACCAAGTCACAAAAGAACCGCCCGTCAGCCACTCGGTCGCCCAAGGTCTGGCGAACCTCCAGCGGACTGGCAATCAGCCGCTCAGCGTCACAGATTGCAACCCCGATCCGCCGTCGGCCATAGTCGATGCCAGCAAGCCGCCCGCGCGGCAGTTCGTGCGTCATCGTTCCTGTTCGCCTTCAGTCCGTATCGTGCTGCCGAAGCGACCCTCCCGCAGAAACTGCAGGGTCGCTGCCTGAACGTCAGGATGCCGCATCATCCGCGAGTGTCGCACGGGCAGCACCAGAAAATCGTGAGCCCCATCCAGCCGGGTCTCCGCGACCCGCACGATTGCATCGTCGTCACCTTCGAGCAAAACCGTGTAGCCGCGGCCGTCTCCCTTACCACCGGCGATGATGCCGTATTCAAACTCTGGTGTCTGAAGCTGGCGGGCGATCGTCTCCCAATGCAGCACAAGTTCTCGGCCAGCCCCAGCCGCCAGTGAGGCCAGCAGGCTGTTCCCGGCCGCCAGCCGAGCAAGGTCTGACCCCTGGTTAGGAGGCCCAAGCATGACCATCCGGCGGATCCTGCTGGTGTCGCCCGGATCCGCCATGCCCAGCCAACGCCGGACGACAAGGTTACCCATGCTGTGCCCGACAAAGCTGACGCCGGTGACCTGCGGTAGGCCGGCCAGGACCCGCGCAAGTGAACTTGCGTGGTCGGCCAGACCGGCCCGGGGACTGGCATAGCCGAAGGTCATCACAGTTGCATCGAGACCTGCTTGCAGGTGCTTCACCAATGGACGCATCGACCGACGGCTTTCACCCAGACCATGCAGCAACAAGACCACCTCGCCGGTCACCGCCGGGATCGTTCCTCCACGCTCAAGGCGGCTGAACTGGGTAAGGCATGCCTGCAGGCTACCCGTTTCAATAACCTGATCAGCGGGATCGAGAATCCGGGCGACGGCATCGTCGTCACCTGCCCGTCGCTGGAGCCGCCAGTCGCCGACAACCCGTTCGTCCGACCACTCCAGCCCCTCAGCCGCGGCACGAACGCCACTGAACAGCCCGTCAATCCAGTTGCCACCGGGCTGCTCGGCAAACGTGGCCGCATTTTCAGCGGCATTGAGTTGGGTAGCAAGCAGGCCCAGGGCAAGAGGAAGCAATAGCCAACGGTGGCCTGCCGAATGGATTCGGCGTTGCGGTCTTAGAGATAATCGTGCCATCCGCGGCTTTCCAGTTCGGTGACCACCTTGCGGACCTGCTCCTCATGGCTGCGATGGGCGACCAGCGTTGCGTCCTCAGTGTGTACCACCAGCATATCCTCGAGTCCGAGTGTGACGACGAGATGTTCCTCACTGGTGTGGACAATCAGGCCGCTTGACGCGAGACCCAGGTGGCGGCCGACCACGGTGTTGCCGTCGGCGTCGCCTCCACGCTGCCGGGCCACGGCCGACCAGCCGCCGAGATCGTCCCAGCCGAACGGTGCCTCGATCACGGCCACGTCCTCGGCATGTTCGAGAACGGCGTAGTCAATTGAGACCCCCTTGATGGCTGCAAACTCCTCGGCGAAGACCCGGTCACGGTCCGGGGTGGCCCAGGCTGCGGCAATCGTTTCGAGGTGGGAGAGGCACTCTGGCTGATGCTTCGCAAGCGCGTCGATGATCGTGCTGGCCCGCCAGACAAAAATGCCGGCGTTCCAGAGGAAGTTTCCGGCAGCGACATATTCACGGGCAACCTCAACCGGTGGCTTTTCCCGAAACTGGGCAACGCGGTGGGCGGGTGCCTCACCGTCTCCAGTTGGCAGCGGCTCGCCCTGCTGGATGTAGCCATAGCTGGGGGAGGGTGACGTCGGACGGATCCCGAAGGTGACCAATCGTCCTGGAGAGGCCTCGACCAGCCCGGCTGCCTGGGTGAGCGCTGCTCGGAAGCCTGCTGCCGGTTCGATCACATGATCACTTGGCATTACTGCCATTGTCGCCTCAGGGTCGTGCTGCAGCACGAGGAGGGCCGCCAGGCCGATGCAGGGGGCGGTGTCCCGCTTGCAGGGTTCGCCGACGACTGCTTCTCGCGGCAGGGTCGGCAGCTGTTGGTGAACCGTTTCGGTCAACCGGACGTTGGTGACGATCAGCGTTCGCTCTGGTGGGATGAGCCCCTCGAGTCGGCCAACGGTGTCTTGCAGGAGTGTGCCGCTGCCGGCGAGGGGCAGCAGTTGCTTGGGAAGGGCGGCACGGCTCGAAGGCCAGAACCTGGTGCCGGAGCCACCGGCCATAACGATTGCATGCAGCATGGGTAGGTTTCCACAGGAGCCACAGATACTGGGACAACCTGCGGGTTGTAGCAGAATTTGCAAAAACGCTCTGCTCGGAGTTATTGCCACCTTTTGATGGCGTACCTATCCTCACTCCACGACGAGGCTTTTGCCGCCCCCGAGCAGGCGATACATGGAAGCCGGACGCGGTCTAGCGGTGTTCACCAGCTCGAACGACCTGTGGCTGGTCGATGCGATTGCCCGGCAGGCTGCCGGCAGCAGCGAGTTGGCGAAGGTCGTCATCGTCAAGGATGGTGGCTGCGTCGAGTTCAACGTCGATTCCATCCGCGACGGTGATACCGGCGGTCGCCAGATGCCGCCGAGCGTAGTCAACCAGCGCCCGGTGGACCGTCTCAGGAGAATCACTGGCAGAACCACTGGGGTTTTTCAGCGGTGCAAACCCTTCGGCTACAGATACCTCGACAACTGTTACTCGTTCTGCGAGTGGCATCAGATCGAAGATGAATCGTTCGAACTTGAAGGCGTTGGCTGACGCTGGTTCAACGAGCTGACCGTCGGCATCGAGAAAAGGCACCTTCTTGTGGGCCAGATGAAGTGGCAGGCTGTCGGTGTTCGCAGCAGCCCGCTCGAGAAATGCCCGGTCAAACGCATGGATGGCAATGCTGCCGGCACGAAACCGGAGCTGGCCGTCGGCAAGTCGCTCGGCAGCCAGCTCGTCAGGTAGGTCGCTGTATTCGACCACCTGGGTGACGCCATTTTGTTCCACCACCACGCCGACCCGTTCGGTGGGATCGGTCTTCGGAACAACCTGGGTTGAGAAGGCAGCGGCGGTCAGCCGATGCCGCCCAATGAACTCGGGGTCGAGCGGCCGGGCCAACGGGTTATCGACCTGAAAGCTGACAACCGTTTCGACGCCCTGACTGGCGAACCAGTCGAGGCCGCCACCGGTCGCCAACGCGGCGAGCATGCCGCCGTGACCATCGGGGGCAACCGCAACATGATCGGGAGCATCGAGAAGCAACTGCCCGTTCGCGGCATCGACCGCCGGCAGCGTGCCCTGCCGAAACAGCAGCACCTGCTTGGGGTCGAGGCCACAGTACTGATGCTGGTTGAGAAACTCACGGGTAGCACTGTCAGTGGCGGTGCTCGTCATGATTGCCAGCGGCACCCGCCTGCCATACCGCCGCTGGACGGCTTTGAGGCTTCCGAAGAGTAGCTCGAACAGGGTCGCCTGTGAGACCGGCCCGATCGGAAAGGTGCCCTTCGGTCCATCAAAGCCGAGTCTCGTTCCCTGACCACCAGCCACAAGGATCGCCCCGACGCTACCGGCAGCCAACGCTTCCCTCCCCGCATCAACGACTGCCTGATCACCGCTGCTCAAGGAATGGCAGGGAGGGGTCCGGCCGCTGCTCAGGTTGAGCGGTGGGGCCTTCGCGGTGGTGGACTGGCGACTTGCGGCTAGCTGTTGGCAGGCGGCGATTTGATTCCAGTCAAAGCTGCGGAGTTGGTCCTCCAACCGGTGGCGGCCCGCCGCATCCAACTGCTCCCAGAAAGCGAGGAGGTGTGGCTGATCGACTGAAGCAACCAGTTCATGAATATTCGATGCTGATGGTATTGGCATGTGCGTGCTCTGTCGCGAGTGGAAAGAGTCTTTTCTCACCCCCCGCGAACCCAGAGCCAGAGAAAAAAGCAGAGCAGGGGAAAACCGATGAAGATCAGTCCATAGGTAAAGAGTGTTGTCCAGGCGTGTTCGGGCCAGCGTGCCATCGGTTAGTCCGTCAGGGGTGGCGGGTCGGTGGGAGGGGGCGCAACGGGAGCCGGAAGGCTGATCCGAATATCGACCGGAATAACGACCGGCTCGTCGGCAGGATCCTCCACCCGGCACTCCACCCTGATTCCCCAGGGCAGCACCTCGGCTGCATCGACAACCACCTCCAAGGCATCGTAGTCGGTCGTGACGACCACATCAGGAATCAACGGTAGGGCGGGGCAGAAGCCGACGTGTCCCGTTGCCAGCCGACTTTCGGCAGCGAGGGTCAGCACCAGTTGGCCTCGAAGCTGTTCCCGGCCATCGGCCAGCAGATATCGCTCCTGCCACTGCATCAGCTGGCCGGGCAGGGCGGGTGGTCTGAAGGTTTCAGTGTTTGAAGTGTGAGTAACGTTCGGCCTGGGGGTGCGGGCCCGCCGGGTCAGCTGCCGCCAACGCGGCAACTGTGGCAGGTCGATTCCAACACGAGGTGGCCGTGGCAGCCACCCGGCCCGCGGCGAAAGGCCGACCATTGTCCCCACCATCAGCGTGGTGGTGACGATCGTGATCAGACCGAGCGGCCAGAACAGTCCGATGGCGGCGAGCGTTGCCAGCAGGCAGCCACGGGTGAACCAGCCGACAAGCCAGCTGCCAGGTGGTGATCTTGTTGAATCGAATCGCTCTGCCACGCTGACGAGGCCTACACCAGCCGCGGCCACGGCGAAGACCGCAAAGGCCGAGGCCGGGCCATTCAGGCCTCCCGCCAGTCGCCGGCTGATAACGATCACAGCGACCAGCACCAACGTTCCCACCGCCAGCCACCGAGCCAGTGGCATGGCCAGATCAGCAAGACCAGCGAGGGCCCGCCGTTCACCGGCCAGCTCCTCGGGCGATGTGGATTGCGAAACAGCCGCTACCATCGTTTCCCGCGAAGAGGTGGGGCGAACCGGCGGTCCTGCCAGACTTGTTTGAGGTTACCCGGCTGCTGCGGTTGCACCCGCGGCTTCAGCAAGGGCCGTAGCCTTGTCGGTCTTTTCCCATGGGAATTCGTCCCGTCCAAAGTGCCCGCCCGCCGCCGTGCGACGGAAAATCGGCCGCCGCAGGTCGAGGTGTTCAATGATGCCCCTCGGGGTGAGCGGGAAGTGCTCACGGATCAGTTCACAGAGCCGCTGGTCCTCGACCTTGCCGGTGCCGGCGGTGTCGACATGGACGCTGACCGGCTCTGTCACCCCGATGGCGTAAGCGAGTTGCACTTCGCAGCGGTCGGCCAGACCAGCTGCAACGATGTTCTTGGCAACATAGCGGGCCATGTAGGCGGCGCTGCGGTCGACCTTGGTCGGATCCTTGCCCGAGAAGGCACCGCCACCGTGACGGCCCCAGCCACCGTAGGTGTCGACAATAATCTTCCGGCCCGTCAGGCCAGCGTCACCGTGCGGGCCGCCCACCACGAATCGGCCAGTGGGGTTGATGTGGTAGGTGATCCCGCTGGTATCAAGGTCGGTTGGCAGTTCCGGCTTGATGATCTTTTCGATGATGTAGCTCTGGATTTCTTCGTTGCTGACATGTGGCGCATGCTGCGTGGAGACGACGATTGTGTCGATTCGCACCGGTTTGTCACCGTCGTATTCGACCGTCACCTGACTCTTCGAGTCGGGCCGCAGCCAGTCGACGTCACCCTTTAGTCGGGCGTCGGCGAGCCGGTTGAGGATCCGATGCGACAGGGCGATCGGCAGTGGCATCAGTTCCGGAGTGTCGGTGCAGGCGTAACCGAACATCAGTCCCTGGTCACCGGCACCGATGTCTTTGCCTGTCGACTCGTCCTCATTGACGCCCATGGCAATGTCGCCACTCTGCTTGCCAACAGCGACCAGTACCGAGCAGGTGTCGGCAGCGATGCCCATCTCGTCATCGGTGTAGCCGACCTCGCGGATGACATCACGGACAACCTGCTGGTAGTCGATGGTGCCCCGGGAGGTGATTTCACCGGCGATTACCGCCAGGCCGGTGGTGACGAGTGTCTCGCAGGCGACACGGCTGTTGGGATCCTGAGCCAGGTAGGCGTCGAGAATGCCGTCGGAAATCTGGTCGGACAGTTTGTCCGGGTGTCCCATGCTGACTGATTCGCTGGTGAAGAGATATTTGCCGTGCGCCACGTTCGATGCCTCGTGCGAAAAAAGAGAAGTCTGTCTGACGAGCGAACCAGCCGTTTCCTGCCACGCTCACGAGCCCTCAGTATCAGGATTTTGTCCGCTGCCGACAACCGTCGGTGGCGAAACGCCCAACAAGAGCCTCAGCAGGTGGCTGACCGTAGCGGCCGTCCCCCCGCGATTGCTGCCAACAACGCCCCTGGCCTGCTCGCCAAGGGTGGCGGCGAAGGCCGGCTCTTCGAGGCACTGGGCAACAAACGCGTTGAAGGAGTCACTGTCGGTGACCACCCGGGCGGCATCGGCGGCCAGCAATTCAGCCACTTCGGTGCGGAAGTTGCGGGTGTGCGGTCCGAAGCAGACGGCTGCTCCGTAGGCCGCTGGCTCCAGCATGTTCTGGCCGCCGCGACGACCGTCGAGGCTGCCACCGACAAAGGCGACAGTTGCCACCCCCCACCAGGCGGCCAGTTCACCAGTGAGGTCAACCAGCAGAATATCGGCTGGCGGGCCGGGCCGGTCATCAGAGCCGAGGCGGCTGCGGCAGATCCAACGGATGCCAACGGCGTCCTGCTCGCGTAATCGCTCGTCCAGCCAGCCGGCGAGGGCTGCGGACCGTTCGGCATGCCGCGGAACCAGAATCAGTCTCAAGGCGGGATGCCGGGGTCGCAGGGAGAGAAAGGCGGCCACCGCCAGAGCCTCTTCGGGCTCTTGGGTACTACCGGCGAGCAGCACCGGGGTTGTCGATGTGATTCCCGCCAACTGCCGGAGGTCTTGTACGGAAGCTGCCTGCCGGTCACCGCTGACCCCATCGAACTTCAGCGAGCCGACGGTTGCCACTGTCGGGGCTCCGAGAAGGGTGAACCTTTCGGCATCCTCCCTTGAACGGGCCAGGACCAGCCGTACCCGTCTGAGCATGGCTGTGGCCAGGGGCCGCACGCGGGAGAAACCGTGAAAGCTCCGGGGGCTCATCCGGCCATTGACAACGACCACTGGCACACCCCGCTCGGCTGCCGCTCTCAGCAGGTTAGGCCAGAGCTCAAGTTCACCAAGCACAAGCAGATCGGCATCGACCTGTCGCAGAACCCGTCTGACAGCCCAGCTGAAGTCGAGAGGACAGGGAAAGGTGCGGTCTGGGCCGAATCGCCGCTTGGCGACGGCGAGCCCGGTCGTGGTGGAACTGGAAACGACGCATTCCACTGCTAGCCCAGCCGCTTCGGCCTGCCGAGCGAGTTCCGTCGCCACCGTGGCCAAGAGCTGCACTTCGCCAACGCTGACCCCGTGCAGCCAGACCCGCTTGCTGCCGGCAGGGCGTGGAGCGACGGAAGCCCGCCCCAGGAACCGTGCGACCGGAGCCGCCACTGGCCGGCCACCGGCCAGCTTTCTCCAGATCACCCAGGGCAGGGCGATCATGGTCACGACGAGATAGACGAGATCGAGGGCCAGTGGCACCACTTCTCACCCCGCTGGCGCGCTGGTCGAGCGGGCACAGCAGTTCTTGTATTTCTTGCCACTTCCGCAGGGGCAGGGATCATTGCGGCCGACCTTGTGCCCAAGGTTGCGGATCGGCTGAACTGGCCCGGCGTCAGAGCCGTCGGCTGCAGACGGTTCCAGCGAATCGAGCGACGCCGCAGTTGGAGAGTCCTCGTGAATGGCGGCCGTCTCATGCCAGGTGCTGCGCAGGGCATCGTCTTCGACTTGTTCAATTCGGTAGACGATATCGATGACCCGCTCGTCGATGCCCCGCCACATCAGATCAAAGGTCCGCATTCCCTCCCGCTTGTATTCAACCTTTGGGTCAACCTGGGCATAGCCCCGAAGGCCGACGCTACTGCGGAGGTGGTCCATCGCCAGCAGATGGTCTTTCCAGGCGTTGTCCAGAATCTGCAGCAGCACCGCCCGCTCCATCCGCTGCATCTCGTCACGGGGAGCATCGGGCTGGTCGTGCCGTTGGGTGCTGGCTGCAATCAACGTCTGCTTCAGCGTGTCGAGGTCGGCAGGAGCGACAGCCGTCTCGTTCAGATTGGGGTCAAACCTGTCCCGGGCCCAGGCCAGCAGCCCTTCGCGGTCAAGCCGCCTTGAGCCGTCGGCCTGCCTGCCGGCAAAGTGGGCTAACCCAACCAGCACCGGATATTCGATTTCCCGTTGGCGGTAGGCTGACCGGGCTTTCTCGCGGGCCATCGTCTTGAAGGCCTCAGGGTCGGGGTCCGTCGCCGAGATACCAGCCAGGTCTTTGTCTGAAAGTTCGATA
>CAZKSP010000077.1:5639-9837 GCA_964555385.1 uncultured Chitinophagaceae bacterium | reverse complement strand
GCCATTTCTGGCGGAGGGACCGTCGCTGTCGACGTAGCCACCGAAGACTGTGCTGAGGGGGGCACGTGCCTGCTGACGGTCACCGACAACGGCACCGGGATGAGCCGGGAGACGGTGGAGCGGATGTTTGACCCCTTTTTCAGTGGACGCGAGGCGGGACGCGGAATCGGGTTGGGGCTGTCCAAAGCGCTCCGCTTGATTGACGCCAATGGAGGACGCATCGCAGTCGTCTCACGACCTCGGCAGGGGACGACAGTGTCCGTGCGGCTGCCGCTTGCAGCCCATAGCCAGTAAAGTCTCCCTATCCTTCCTATCGTTCCGATGAAATCCATCAGGACCGGTGAGAGCCCTCGTTGACCCGGTAGTAGAGGGGCCGACTTTTGTTGTTCGCACTTGCCGGTGATCGCCCGTGTTCTCTATTCTCCCCCAGTAGATATTTTCCGAACGTTGATCGAAGGATCGATCAACAAAGTGGTTTTCCTTTCAAGAGCTCAGCATGGATGCCTCAACGAGCCTTCCCGATCTTGCCGATAGTGCCCTGCCACGTTCGCTGACGAACCACGCCACGCTGTCCTTTGGGGGGGGGGCGCATCGTCCCCGTTCATTGGCTTGTCCGGTGGGAACGATCGATCAAGAAGCAGCGGTGGCCCAGGCCTCGCGAACACTTGGGTTTGTTGAATTGGCGATTGGGCAGACTGTGGAATGGTTTCTCAGCCGGCAGCAGGGAGATGGTCACTGGCGAGGACCACTTGAGGGAGACACGATCCTTGAAAGTGAATATCTGCTCATTCGAGCCTGGGCAGGAAAGCTTGAGGACTCCGACGTTGTCGGCTGCGGTGAGCGGATTCTCCGCGAGCAACTCCCAAGCGGTGGCTGGGCGATCTATCCCGGCGGTGAGGTCGACCCCAGTGCAAGCGTGAAGGCGTACCTTGCGCTGAAAATTCTTGGGGCTGACCTGGCATCTGAGCCGCTCATCCGGGCTCGACGGGCGATTGCCTTGGCTGGTGGTCCCTGGGCAGTCAACAGCTTTACCCGCTTTTATTTGGCACTGCTTGGTCAGATCCCCTACGCTGCATGTCCGGCAGTGCCGCCGGAAATGATCCTTCTGCCTGACTGGTTTCCGGTGAGCCTGCACCGGGTTTCGGCCTGGTCGCGGACGATGATCGTGCCCCTTTCGCTGATCTGGGCGTTCAAGCCCGTGCGTCAGCTTCGACCGTCTCAGGGCATTGCCGAACTCTACGCCGATCTGCCGGACCCGGACGCCGTGCCGGCGATTGGTGCAGACGATACCTGGTCGCGATTTTTTCGGGGGCTGGATTGGTGTCTGAAGGCTGCTGATGCCGTAGGGCTGCGACCGCTGCGAAGCCGGGCTGTTGCCGCCAGTCGACGCTGGATGTTGGCTCGGTTCACCGCCAGTGATGGCCTCGGCGCGATCTTTCCACCGATTGTCTGGAGCATCGTGGCACTTCGGGCCATGGGCTGTGACGATGACTCCCCCGAGGTGGCGGAGTGCTGGAAGCAACTCGCTGGGCTTGTCGAGCGGCCGGGTGATGGCACGACCAGGATTGAGCCCTGCCGCTCGCCCGTCTGGGATACGGCAATCACCCTGAGGGGCCTTGCCGAAACGCAGGCGACTACCGCTGAGTCACGTAGGCCTGAAGCCACCGCGATGACGAAGGCTGTCGACTGGCTGCTTGATCGTGAGGTGCGATTTGCTGGCGACTGGGCCCGGCGGGTGAAGGCTGAGCCATCAGGTTGGTGCTTCGAATATGCCAACCGCCACTATCCCGATGTTGATGACACGGCCATGGTGTTGATTGCGCTGGCGGCCTGGAAGGGGTCACAAGCAGGTCAGGATGGCCCTAGCCGGCGGCGACAGCAGCGGATTGCAGAGGCCTCCTCGCGCGCGAGGCAGTGGCTGGCGGCCATGCAGAATATTGACGGTGGCTGGGGGGCCTTCGACCGGGACAACAACTGCGAGTTCCTCTGCAAGGTGCCGTTTGCTGACCACAACGCCATGATCGATCCAAGTTCTCCCGATCTTGCCGGACGGGTGCTCGAGGGACTCGGAGCGATTGGCCTGCGAATTGGCGACCCGACGGTCGATCGGGGCGTTACCTACCTCCGGCGGACCCAGGAACGGGATGGCAGCTGGTTCGGCCGCTGGGGCGTTAACTATATCTACGGTACATGGCAGGCAATCGAAGGAATGCGTGCAGTCGGCCTGCCAGCCGATGACCCGGCAGTTCTGAACGGTGTTCGCTGGCTGGAGTCTCGGCAGCAGGCGGATGGCGGCTGGGGGGAGACGCCGGCGAGCTATGCCGACCCTACCCTGGCTGGCATGGGCGAGCCAACTCCTTCGCAGACAGCCTGGGCGGTTGCCGGATTGATTGCTGCGGGACGGCACGATTCGCCGGCCGCTCGCCGAGGGGTGCAGTGGCTCGTCACTGGGCAACGCGCCGACGGCGACTGGGAGGAGACGGCCTTCACCGGAACCGGATTTCCGAAGGTGTTCTACCTGCGATATCACTACTACCGGGTCTCTTTCCCGCTGATCACCCTTGCCCGCTGGCGGGCTGCCATGACCCCGGTGGTCCGCAGGATGCCCTCCGGCGACCGGTTGTACGCCCGGCACGATGACAGACTTCAGGAGTTCGTGGCATGAGTGTTCCAGTTGGCCAGATGATGGCTGTGCTTCGGCATGTGGCGATTCAGCGGCTGCGAGGGAATAGCCGGTATCCTTTGGTGCTGATGCTCGAGCCCCTGTTTCGATGCAATCTTGCGTGTGCCGGCTGTGGCAAGATTCAGCACCCGGCCGAGGTGCTGCGGCAGAATCTCACTCCCGAGGCGTGTTTCCAAGCGGTGGACGAGTGCGGAGCACCGATTGTGGCCATTCCCGGTGGCGAACCGCTACTGCATCCGCAGATTGATGAAATCATCGCCGGCATCGTAGCCCGCAAGAAGTATCTCTATGTCTGCACCAACGCGATCAAGCTTGAGGAGATGCTGCCGCAGTTCACGCCTTCGAAGTATCTGGCTTTCTCGGTTCACCTCGACGGGCTCCAGCAGGAGCACGATGCCTCGGTTTGCCGTGAGGGCGTTCACGCGATGGCAATCGCCGCGATCAAAGCTGCTCGCCGGGCGGGCTTCCGGGTGACCACAAACTCGACACTCTTCGCCGATGCCGACCCCGATCGCTGTCGGTCGTTCTTTGACGAGGTGATGGCCCTCGGCGTCGAAGGAATGATGGTCTCGCCGGGCTATTCCTATGAGAAGGCGCCCGATCAGGAAAACTTTCTTTCCCGGGAGCGAAGCCAAGGACTGTTTCGGTCCATCTTCCGCGGTGCTGGCAGGCGGTGGCGGTTCAATCAGTCGCCGGTTTTTCTGGAGTTTCTCAAGGGAGCATGGAATCTTGAGTGCCGTCCTTGGGGCACGCCGTCCTACAGTCTGTTTGGCTGGCAGAAGCCCTGTTATCTGCTTGATGACGGATATGCTTCAAGCTTCAGCGAACTGATGGAGACCACTGACTGGTCGGCTTATGGGCGGGCCAGCGGTAATCCCAAGTGCCAGCAGTGCATGGCCCACTGTGGTTATGAGCCAGCGGCGGTTGAGGCGACCTTTGGGTCGTGGCAGGGGTTCTGGCGGACAGTTCGACTGATGCTGGTGGGGCCGCCGGACCAGCCAGTTACGGTTGCAGGTGCTGCGTCTGCTCCACAGCCGCGGCTGCCCCGGCTGCCGGTTATCGATCCAACGCCAACTGAGCGAGTGGCTTGATCGTGCGTTGCTGGCTCAGTTTGCCAGCAGCCTGCTCGCTTCGATTGCCGCACCGCGGGCGCCGGCAGTGTCGCCGTTGGGCATGATGGCAATTGGAATATCGGCCTGCTCCTCCCGCTGGGGCGGCAGGCCCGCCCGAATTTCCTCTAGAAACCACTGTTGAAGCTCGGCTTCCGTTTCGATTGCTCCGCCGCCAACAATTAGGGCATCAGGATCGAAAACATTGATCATTTGGTCGAAGAAAAGCCCGAGTGCCCGGGCCTGTACCTGAAAGATGGCCCGGCACATCGGGTCGCCCTGTGCCGCCAAGCCCCGCACCCGGACCGCCGCCTGCGCAGCGTCGAGGTCGCCCAGTTCGTGGCCGGGAAAATGCGGAAGGAAGTGCGGCAGCAGATTCCGCCGGATGGCCGTGAGTGAGCAGAGT
>CAZKSP010000077.1:0-5629 GCA_964555385.1 uncultured Chitinophagaceae bacterium | reverse complement strand
TGGCCTTGTCGCTTACTACAAGTTTAACGAAGGAATTGCAGGAGGCAATAATTCCAGTCAGTTCGGGCAACTGTTCAACCAGAGCTGCCACCGGTAGTAACACGTGGCCAAGTTCACCGCCAAAGCCACGGCTGCCAGCGACGACCGTCCCCCGATGAATGACTCCGCCACCCAAGCCGGTTCCGATGATGGCTGCCACACTGGTCCGGTCGGGCTCGTCACCGAAAAGGTTGACGTGCCCCCAGACTGCCGCGGCGTTACCGTCGTTGAGATAATGTACTGGCAGACCAAGCAGTTCTTCCAGCCTCCCCCGGATGTCGAAACCAGCCCAGTCGGCATGGACAAAGTTGGTCGATCCGCGGCGGCTGAGCACGCCGGTGGCCGAAGCTGGCCCCGGGGTATCGAGGCCAATGGCGACAATGTCACTACGGCTGGCAGCCACTCGTTCAACAGCCTGGTCGAGCCCTGCGGCGATCTGCTGGAGACAGATCTGGGGCCCCTCGACGCTGCGGGCAGGATGCTCGCAGAGGTCTTCAATCAGAAAACGTCCTGTTTGATCAAGCAGCGTGACATTGACGGCGGTCCCGCCAAGGTCGATCCCGGCGACAAGGTTTTGTCTGTCGGTGCGTTGGGCAGGATTTTCCATGAACCTTAGGTTTGTCCCCTCGTGAATCTCGCAGTCAATCGTTCATTCGCCGTAACCAAACGGGGCAGACTCAGCCTGCCTCGAGCAGTTCTTTGCGGACGCGGCCGACAATGGCTCGGAGGCCGCGGCTGCGGAGCATGCCAAGAACCTCGGTCAGGCCAATGCGGTCAAGCAGGTCGTCCTTGATCTCAGCCGCTTCCGTCTGCGGGCGGCCAGCCACGGCCTCGGCGAGCAGGGCGACGAAGCCTTTCACCGTCGGTGCCTCCTCGGCAACCTCGGCCACCAGTGTCATGCTGCCGTCGGCGACCTCGGGCCAGAGGTAGACCGCCGTCTGGCACTCGTGGACGCGGCGATCTTCTTGCTGCTTGCGGGCCTGATGGTCGGCCGAGAGCGGTGGCAGTCGGTTGGCAAAGTCGAGCAGTAACTCAAGCTTTTCGCGGCCTTCGAGGTCTACAAACTCATCGACAATCAGATCGATGCGTTCGCTCACCGTATCCATTGGCATGTCTCAGTGGCAGCTGAAGTGGGGATGGTCGGCCGCAAGGAAGCTGTCAGGCCTCTGGCAGATGCGCAGCCGGCGGATCTCCGCCTTCCGGTAGTGAACCCTTCACAACCGGAACCCCGACGCAGTTCCCCCACTCCATCCAGGAGCCGTCATAGTTCTTCACATTACCGAAGCCCAGCAGGTATTTCAGCACGAACCACGTGAGGCTCGATCGTTCACCGATCCGGCAGTAGGCGATCGTCGGGCTCCGCCGCTTGAGCTGATTGGCCTTGCAATAGAGTTTCTCAAGTTCACGAGCCGACTTGAACGTGCCGTCTTCGTTCACCGACAGCGGCCAGGGAATGTTGACCGCTCCAGGGATGTGGCCGCCCCGCAGAGCACCTTCGTTGGGATAATCGGGCATGTGGAGCCGCTCGCCGCAATATTCTTCCGGGCTGCGGACATCGACGAGGTTTTTTCCTGCCTTTTGGTGTTTCAAGACCTCGTCTCGCAACGCTCGCACCGACTTGTCTTGTTCTGGGGCGGTATAGCTGGTTGGTGGGTACGAAACCCGCTCGGCCGACCATTCACGGCCTTCCAGTTGCCACTTTTTGCGGCCGCCGTTCATGATTTTGCAGTTGGGGTGTCCGTACAGCTTGAATACCCAGAATGCGTAGCAGGCCCACCAATTATTCTTGTCACCGTAGAAGATGACAGTGGTGTCATTGCTGATGCCGTTATCGCGACAGATTTTCTCAAATCCGGCCCGGTCGACATAGTCGCGAATGGTTTGGTCCTGAAGGTCGACCTGCCAGTCAATCTCTACAGCTCCTGGCACATGCCCTTGGGTGTAGAGCGCCCGATCCTCATTCGATTCGACGATTCTCACGTTCGGATCGGTCTGGTGCTCGGCCACCCAATCGGTCGAAACGAGCACGTCGGGGTCAGCGTAGTGGGCCATCAATGCAGCTCCTCGGGCGGAAACGTCAAGAACCCCAGCGATAGTAGTGGATGCACCGATGGCCTGCAACGACCGACGACTGGTACCGCACGAGGGCAGGAATGTCGACCGCCGGAGTAGCTGGAATCGGCAGGTATAGGTGGCTCGTGACCGCGGGGGACAATGCGATAGACTCTGGAAACACAATGACAGCTGGTTTGCGTGTCGCCCCCCACCCTTCCCCGATCGTCACCCGCAGCGGTGACGGCGGGGCCTTGCAGGAGTTTTGATGGGTCCTCAGTTCATCTTTCAGATCACCGACCTCACCAAAAAGTTTGGGCAGCGGGAACTGCTCAAGAACATCAACCTGGCGTTCTATCCGGGGGCCAAGATCGGTCTGCTCGGCCGGAACGGTGCCGGTAAGAGCACCTTAATGAAGATCATGGCTGGCATCGACAAGGAGTACGAGGGTGAAGCCAGGCTCGCGGAAGGCTTTACGGTCGGCTATCTCGAGCAGGAGCCCGAGCTCAACCCCGAAAAGACAGTCTTTGAAAATGTGATGGACGGCGTCGATCAGGCCCGGACCGTGCTCAAACGCTACGAGGAGATCAACGCCCGCTTCGCCGAGCCACTCGATGACGATGAGATGGAAAAGCTGTTGGCGGAGCAGGCGGCGGTCCAGGATGAGATCGATGCCAAGAACCTCTGGGATCTCGACCGGCAGGTTGAGATTGCCATGGATGCGATGAACCTGCCGCCCGGAGACTGGGGCGTGACCAAGTTGTCCGGTGGTGAGCGACGGCGGGTAGCTCTGTGCCGGCTGCTGCTCGAGAAACCTGATCTGTTGCTGCTTGATGAGCCAACGAACCATCTCGATGCAGAGAGTGTTCTCTGGCTTGAGCACTACCTTGCCGACTACGCTGGCACGGTTGTGGCCGTGACCCACGACCGGTATTTCCTGGATAACGTTGCCAAGTGGATTCTCGAAGTTGATCACGGTCGGGGGATTCCCTTTGAGGGCAACTACACCGCCTGGCTTGAGCAGAAGCAGGCGAGGCTTGCCCTCGAAGAAAAGCAGGCTTCGGCTCGGCAGAAGACGCTTGCAAAAGAGCTGGAATGGGTGCGGATGTCACCCAAGGCTCGGCAGGCCAAGAGCAAAGCCCGTGTGGCCGCCTACGAGAAACTCGCCGCCGAAGACGCCGCTGCCCGTGACACCGACGCCGAGATCACTATTCCCGCCAGCCGACCACTGGGAGATCAGGTCATTGATGCTGAAAAGCTCTCGAAGGCCTTCGGTGACAAACTGCTCTTTGAGAACCTCTCCTTCCGGCTCCCCCCCGGTGGTATTGTTGGCATCATCGGGCCCAATGGCGCCGGCAAGACAACGCTTTTCCGGATGCTCGTTGGCCAGGAAGAACCGGACGCCGGCACCATCAAGGTTGGTGGGACGGTCGATATCGGTTACGTCGATCAGACCCGCGACGCCCTTGATCCCGAGAAGACCGTCTTTGAGGAGATCTCCGGTGGCCACGACACCATTCAACTCGGTAAACGGACGGTCAATGCCCGCAGCTACGTCGCCAAGTTCAACTTCATGGGCCCCGATCAGCAGAAGAAAGTGGGCACGCTCTCAGGCGGTGAACGCAACCGGGTGCATCTGGCCAAGCTCCTAAGGGCCGGAGCCAATCTGCTGCTGTTGGATGAGCCGACCAACGACCTCGATGTCGACACCCTGCGGTCGCTCGAGGAGGGCATCACGAATTTTGCCGGCAGCGTCGTGGTCATCACTCACGACCGTTGGTTCCTCGATCGGCTTGCGACCCATATCATTGCTTTTGAAGGAGACGGCTACGTTCACGTCTGCGAAGGAAACTTCGAGGTCTATGAACGCAGCCGAAAGGAACGGCTCGGAGCCGACGCCGATGAGCCGCACCGCTTCCGGTACAAGAAGATTCATAGCTAGATGGACGCAAAACATCGGCATCGTGCCGATTTTTGCTTGGGGCGACACGGGACGAAGCCAAGGTTCGCCGCTCCCAACCTGTCGGTGCTCTGCTCCTGCGTAGCCAACAGGAGCGGCTGTCGAGTGACGTCCGATCCCGCCTTCCATTGGGAACACGTAATGCTCCGGTGGCTGGCTCTCCCGAAAGCCACCGCATGTGGCCTACCCCATCGGCAGTTGCACGGCTGCGGCAGCTGAGCGGATTTCTTTGGGCAGCGGGAAGTAGACATCTTCTTCACGGACTGTCCGCTCCTCGACCGTCACGCCGGTTGCGGTCGTGCCAAATCGCTCCTGAAGCCAGACAACGCAGTCCTGTACAACTTGCTCCGGGGCACTAGCGCCTGCCGTAATCGCCACCGTCTCGCTGCCGTTGAACCAGGCTGGGTCGATCTCGTCGGCACCGTCGATCAGATGAGCCGGGACGCCCCGTTCGCGGGAGAGTTCAGCTAGGCGCTGGCTGTTGGAACTGTTCTGGCTACCGAGCACCAGGACCAGCTGAGCCTCTTGGGAGAGTTGCCGGACGGCCTCCTGGCGGTTTTGTGTCGCGTAGCAGATGTCATCCTTCGGTGGGCCGACGAGCTGCGGGAACCGGTCTTTCAATGCGTTGATGATCCGTGAGGCATCGTCTACCGAGAGTGTTGTTTGAGTGAGGTAGGCGAGTTTGTCTTCCGGGCCGAAGGGCAACGCTGCGACATCCTCGGCTGTCTCGACCAGTGTGAAGGCACCGGGGGCTTGGCCCATTGTTCCGATCACTTCATCGTGGCCTTCGTGACCGATCAGAAAAATGTGATAGTTCTGTTTTGCGTAGCGGATGGCTTCAAGATGAACCTTGGTTACCAGTGGGCAGGTGGCATCGATGGCCCGAAGCCGTCGCTCATCGGCCACACGCCGAACCTCAGGGGCGACGCCGTGGGCAGAAAACAACAGGGTCGCCCCCTCAGGAACCTCCTCAACGGCGTTCACAAACACCGCACCCTCCCGCTCAAATCGATCGACCACATGCTTGTTGTGGACAATCTCATGAAAGACGTAGATTGGGGTGCCGTAGAGACGAATTGCCGTCTCGAGGGTTTCGATTGCCATATTGACGCCAGCGCAAAAGCCGCGAGGGCCGGCAAGCAGGATTTTCATGAACGAGGAGGGGCAAGGGGCGTGGGGATGTACTCGGATGACTCCTCTAATACTGTAAGATGCGGCCGTCGGATCGACCAGAACGTTTTGCGGAACCAGCACGCCCCATGCCGCCTGTGAATAATGTCGCCGGTCAGGCAGCCCGACGAGATCTGCCAGCCTGGGAGCTTGCCTCTCTGCCGGCTGACCTCTGCCTGCCTCGTGCCCAGGCGTTCTGCCGGCAGGTGGCAGCGGCCCATTACGAGAACTTCACTGTGGCTAGCCGGCTGGTGCCGGCCGCTCTGCGGCAGGACTTTGCCAATGTCTACACCTATGCCCGCTGGAGTGATGACCTTGCCGATGAAACCGCTGGCGATGCCACCGAGTCGCTTGCAGCCTGGCGGGAAGGCCTGGAACGGTGCGTTGCCGGCCAGCCCGACCATCCAG
>CAZKSP010000076.1:0-9974 GCA_964555385.1 uncultured Chitinophagaceae bacterium | reverse complement strand
GGAGGGTCTCGGCATCGAGTTCGATGGCCGGCGGTGGGGCGGCGACCGGTTCGGGGGCTGGTGGGGAAGCGGCCGCCGCCGGCGCGGCATCGGGGATCACCAGCGGCTCAGCTGCCAGCCTCGGGCAGGTGAACAGGACGAACTCGAACAGGGCGAACGCGTAGAGGCCTGCCCGGAAGAATGCGGCTACGGCAGGCCACCAACCGGTCAGATTGTCAGAAAACCCGAGGGGCCGGTCAGGTTGTCGGGTCGCTGGCTGCCCCATTTCGCACGCTGGCTGCTCTTTAATGGCACACAATGTCTCCAGATAGTGATGCTCATCGACAGCGAGTGTGACGATTGTGCAGGTTTTTCCGGCTGATTTGGCTCCCCTGAAGCCAGAAACTCATTCGGCACCAAGCAGCCTTCCCATCTTTCCGGGATTGCCCAATGCAAGCGGCCCCATCCCGGCGACGTTGAAGCTGACAGGTCAGTTGTTGGCGGCGAGTGGCCTTGGCCGGCAACCCAACGCCATCTTCACCGAGCCACGCTTGCGAACTTCCTGCGGTGCAGGTGCGTACCACCCAAGAGAGGCCCTCCTATGAAGATCGACAACATACGTTCGGTTCGCTCGGGCATGTCACTGGTGGAGTTGCTGGTGACAGTCGCCATTATCGCCGTTCTTATTGGCCTGCTTTTGCCGACGGTTCAGCAGGTCCGAGAATCGGCTCGGCGAATGAGTTGCACCAATAATCTCAAACAGATTGGCCTGGGGATGGCGAGCTTTACCAATATCAGGAAAGAGCGTTTTCCTCCCGGGCAGTTCAAGAAGTCAAACTATCCGACGATTTCCTGGAGTGCTTTCTTGCTTGACTTTATGGAGCAGTCGGAAATTTCACCAACCTGGGCCCACGTTGAGGATGCGACGCAACCAGCGACCACCACGAAACTTTTTCTGACCCAACGACTCAACACACCTGTCAATCAGAAGGCAACCGCGACAAAAATTCCCTCTTATCTTTGTCCTAGTGTTTCTCGTGAACACGAATCGAGAGAGAACGATCGAATTATCGACCTCAACGCAGACGGGTTGCTTGATCCGACTGACTGTGAGGGGTTTGCCTGTATCGACTACGGCGGCAATGCCGGTGCGAACTGGTCGTACGCGGCCTGGTCCCGATATCGGCTCCCCGACGGTACCGGTATGTATCCAGAAAAGAATGGCATCTTGCTGAATGATAGCGGTAGGGGATTGTCCGCTGGAGTGCCAATGCGGTCCATAACCGACGGACTCTCCAAGACAGTGGCGGTCTTTGAACTCACGGGGCGAGGTGTGGTTGGAAGTGACCGCCGTGGTCTTTGGGCGTCTGGATTAAATGCTTGTGCAATCGGCCCACGGGCAAAGACCTCAGATGCGCCGATTGTAAACCCCACGACCGAGTATGCTTGGAATCATAATCACTATGAATCGCCACTCTTTTCCGACCATCCAGGTGGAGCGCAAGTTCTCCTTTGTGACGGGTCGGTTCATTTCCTTAGTGAGCACACGGCTGAAGCCATTGTTCTCGCTCTCGCGTCTCGCAACTGTGGTGAGTTTGTCAGCCCGGGAGCCTGATTCTGATCTGCTGACAGGGAGGAATTTCAGTCGAGAGCCGATTGCAGGCCATTCATTGCGATGGGCCTGACGCATGTGGAAAAACGTCTGACTTCTACTCTAGCGCAAGCTTATTTCCACGACGGCTTCAATCGCTTCTGGCACATCCGTTTTCGCTGACGGTCAACGTTTGAGGCGTCGCAGATGTCAGCCGCGAGGGAGAGATCCATCTGGGGCACGGCCACGCCGCGGCGGCTGTGGAACTCGTCTGTCGGGGCCACGTCGCAGCGAATCGCTGCGTCCACGTCGTTCGGAGAAGCTTGGGTCTGGCTTGCCGCGAAGGTAGCGCGGGATGAAGGGGTACGTGTCGGTCAAAACGTAGTAGTAGATACCGTCCGGGTATTCTGGCGTGACTCCATGACGGCCGTTGCACTGATCGAGGTCGCCTGCGTTTTCAACGAATTCGAAGTCCTGCGTGAACGTGCCGTCATATTTGCCGCCCGGGCCACCGTCGTTGCCGGTCCGCGGCCGATTTCCTTCTTTGAGTTGCCAACTTGAGGCAAGTTTTTTGAGGCCGCTATTCGGATCGTCTGGGTTGCTGTAGCCGTACTCAGAGTAGATCGGAAAGCCATCTGCAGCGTAGCCGACAAGAATCATGTCCTTTTTGCCGTTTAAGTGCTGCATGCGTGCGCTGACAACTCCCTGCGGAATGCCGTGGTAGTGATACAAGCCGGTGGGCTGGACATGCGCATGGCTGTGATCGAGTCCGAGGTGGATCTTGCCGGACATGGCGTCGTAGTTCCAGCCAGAGTCTCTGTCAAAATTCCAGACTTCTGCGGTACCCGGTTCGAAGGGGACACCGTTTATTGCGACACCCATTGGGTACCGCACTGCGTGCGTGATTTCATCTGCAAATTTCGGGTGTAGCGTCATACGAAATTGAAGGCGTTGTTCGCGGATCGTATTGGGATTTCCACTATTCGGGAAAACACCTGGCAGGTGATCAGGAATGGCGTTTGAGGTGATGTAGCGGAACCCGTCTTTTTCGGTGATTTCCACGCGAGGCTGGCCAGGGCGGTTCTTTGCGGTCGGGACCGGTTGAGGGGGTCGTAACCAAGGCGGATTTCGAAGCGCCGCATTGGCGATCGCGGCAACGCACATCATCGAAATCAACGCGAAACCGTAGCGACGGGTGAGCCATGCTGAAATCTTCATGACGATTCTCTTTCTGGGCCACCAGTTATTGTTTGGGCATGGCCCATGGTAGGGGATTTGTTGCAACGAGTAGATCTTCAGGCTCTCAGAGCCGGATTGCGCAGGAATTCTCAGAGAGTCAACGCCATGAAAGTTCTGCAAGACTTTTTTTGTGTGCGATTGAATCTGGGGTCGACCTGTCCATCAGTTTTACATCCAAGAAACAAGCAAAGCCCCAATAGTCGGGGCTTTGTGATCTGTTGCAGTGGGCGAAGAGGGACTCGAACCCCCGACCCCCTCGGTGTAAACGAGGTGCTCTAACCAACTGAGCTATTCGCCCGGGTGTCACGAGCCGCCTCGGCTAACGTGACTTCAAGATTGTACCGCAGAACCGCTGGCAAGGTTACGAACTGGCCGCAGGTTTTGCTGGCGGCGATCCGGCAGGCTGCTCGCCAGCCGGCTTTGGGGGCACTACCGTGCGAATGCCGAGTTCAACGAGTTGTTTTGTGTCGACTGCCGACGGGGCACCTGTCATCAGGTCGCTCGCCTTCTGGGTTTTGGGAAAGGCGATTACGTCGCGGATCGATTCCAGTCGGCCGAATAGCATCACCCAGCGGTCGATACCCAGAGCAATACCACCATGCGGTGGAGCTCCGCTGGCCAGGGCTTCCAGCAGGAAACCGAACCGCTCCTGAGCCATTTCGGGGGAGATGCCAAGCAGATCGAACACCTGTTGCTGCACTTTCGAATCGTGAATCCGGATCGTACCGCCGCCCGCCTCCGAGCCGTTGATCACAAGGTCATAGGCAACAGCCCGGCAGCCGGCCGGGTCACTGGCCAATTTCTCGAGATCCTCCGGCCGGGGAGCGGTGAAAGGATGGTGCATCGCCGCCCAGCCCCCCGTCTCGTCATCGCGGGCAAACATTGGGAAGTCGACCACCCAAGAGACATGCAGTTGGCTTTCGTCGTAGAGGCCAAGCGTCTTGCCCAGGTGCTTGCGGAGGGTGTGCAGTGCCTTGCAGGTGACATCGAAACTGTCAGCTGAGATCAACGCCAGGTCGCCAGCTTCGGCCTGCATGGCTGCACGGATGGCGTCCCCCACGCCATCTCCCAAGTTCTTGGCGACCGGCCCGGTCCAGTTGCCCTCACCATCAAGCTTCAGCCAGACCAGGCCCTTGGCACCCGCATCCACAGCGATCGCCGTCAGATTGTCGAGATCCTTTCGAGAGAACTTTTCGGCCATGCCGGGCACCCGGATGCCACGGACCCGGCCGCCGGCGCCGAGGGCTCCCTTGAAGACTCGAAACTCGCTGCCAGCTACTGCCGCTGCCAGGTCGACAATCTCCAGCCCGTATCGCAGGTCGGGGGCATCGTGGCCGAACCGCTCCATGCAGTCGTCCCAGGTCAGCCGCGGCAGCGGCAGGGGAACTTCCAGGCCGAGAATCTCTTGAGCCGTCTTCTGCACCAGCCCCTCAATCACTTCCATCACGTCATCGGCTTCGACGAATGACATCTCGAGGTCGAGCTGGGTGAACTCTGGTTGTCGATCGGCCCGTAGGTCTTCGTCGCGAAAGCACTTGGCAACCTGCACATAGCGGTCAAAGCCGGCGATCATCAGCAGCTGCTTGTAGAGCTGCGGTGACTGGGGCAGGGCGAAGAAGGCCCCGTGCTCCAGCCTGCTGGGTACGAGGTAGTCGCGGGCCCCCTCCGGCGTGCTACGGCCCAGCATCGGGGTTTCAACATCGATGAAGCCGAGCGCATCGCAATGATCTCGCATGATCTTCACGATTCGGCTGCGTAGCAGCAGATTCCGTTGCATGTCGGCCCGCCGCAGATCGAGCCAGCGATTCTTGAGTCGAATATCCTCGCCGGGCAGATCACTGCCACCCGGCTGGAAGACCGGCGTGACTGCCTCGTTGAGTACAGTGAGTTCGCCGCAGACCACCTCGATTTCACCCGTCGCGAGCTTGAGGTTAGTGGTGCCCTCCGGTCGCCGGCCGACGCGGCCGGTGGCAGCCAGCACCCATTCTGATCGCGATGCTCGGGCTCGAGCCATCACTTCTGCCGGGGCATCTGGGCCGACCACCACCTGGGTGCGGCCCCAGCGGTCCCGCAGGTCGATGAAGATCACGCCCTTGTGGTCGCGGATACGGTCCACCCAGCCACAAAGGGTCACGGTCAGGTCGAGATGGTCGGAGCGGAGTTCACCGCAGGTATGGGTGCGAAGCACGACGGGGCAAACCTTTCAGCAAAAGCTTGAGACGGACCAAACGATCGCGGGCGGGGTAAGCCCATTCACGTCCCACCGATTGTGCGGCGCAGACGCCGCTTCTCCAAGCGGGCCGGCTCCTAGTCGTACGCGGCCGCCGTTTCAGGCGGAGGGAGCCGGTTCGAAATCAGTCCGGCTTGTCCTTCGGCAGGGCGGCGACAATCAGAATGCTAACGGCCAGCAAAATGGAGATGATAAGCACGACGATTGCAGCAAGCATTGCCGCCGTGTTGGATGTCACGACGGCGGCGAGTCCCAGGAGCGCAAATAGCCCGGCCGAACCAATTGCGGACCAACTCAGATAGCGTTCAATCATCGCAGCACACTCACGCAGCGGGAGAACAAGGGGTGACCAAGCCGCCAGGGCGACACCTCTGCAAGCCCATTAGGAATTGTCTCGAACGGACTTCCCGCCGGCAAAGGCCAGTTCCAACTGGCCGTCGCTCGCCTCGCCATTGGCGAACTCACGGAACATCATGCTCGGCTGGATGTCACGGTTGTGCTGGTATTTGTCGCTGGCGTATTCGGTGATGGCACCAGTGATCTGGTGGAAGAAGATCTGGCAGATAGGCACACCGGGATAGATCTTGACCGGCTGAACAGCAAACATTTCGAGCGTCCAGAAGCCAGAAAAACCGACGTCACCAAAACCGGCGGTGACATGCACAAAGAGACCGAGCCGTCCGATCGAGCTGCGGCCCTCAATCATCGGGACAAGATTGTGGGTTTCGGTTCGCTCGGCCGTCCGTCCGAGGTAAAGCTGATTGGGGGTGAGCACTAACCCTTCTTCTGGAATCTGAACTCGAGCCACCCGGTTGCTTTTCCGCATATCGAGCACGACTTCTTCGTAGACCAGCAGTTCGTCGTGCAGCGACAGGTTGTAGCTGTTGGGATTCAGCCGCGACTCGTCGAACGGGTCGATCTGGATGTTGCCGCCGAGTTGCTGCCTGATCTCGTTGCCGGAGAGGATCATTGCCAGGTTCCTTGCGGGCTGCGGGGGGCTTGTCGCTAAGTACCTCGGGGATTTTTCATGAGCAACCCCGCGGAACGACCGTCAGTGTAAGGATTTAGTGAGGAGCTGTCGCTCATTTTTTTGCCAATGGGTGGCAGACGTCCACTGGTGGCTGGTCAGGTCTTACGACTGTTGCGGCTTGGGCAGGCCCACCCGGGGGCAGAGTTCAGCCAGCCCACAGCCCTCGCAGCGGGGCCTGCGGGCCGGACAGGGGCCGCGACCGTGCTCGATCAGCCGGTGGCTGAGAGCAATCCAGTGATCCTTTGGCACCACTTTGACAAGATCACGTTCTGCCCGGACAGCGTCGGTTGCCCGGGTGAGCCCCAGCCGCCGCGAGAGCCGGCCGACATGGGTGTCGACAACAACGCCCTCCGCCTGGCCGAAGCCACTGCCCAGGACGACATTGGCTGTTTTTCGACCCACTCCCGGCAGGCTTACCAACTCGTCAAGCGTTCGGGGAACCTCGCCAGCAAACCGTTCGACCAGCCCCTGGCAGCAGCCTTTGATGTTCTTCGCCTTGGCTCGGAAAAAACCGGTGGTCTTTATGACTTGTTCGATCTGTTCCAAGCTGGCAGCCGCCAGCCTGGCCGGCGTCGGCCATTTCTGGAACAGGCCGGGGGTGACCAGGTTGACCCGCTTGTCGGTGCACTGGGCCGAAAGGATCGTGGCGATCAGCAGCTGAAAGGGATTGGAAAACCGCAGCGAGCAGTCGGCGTCGGGATAAAGTTCAGCCAGCCGCTGGGCAATGGTCGTTGCCCGCTGCCGCCGTGCCGTAAGCGTTTCACGGCTGGGAACGACCCGGCAACTCGTCGCGGCTGGGCCCCTGTCATCTGCCCGAGGGCGTCGGCTTTTGCCATTGTTCATGGCGTAACAGCTGCCAGCTGCCTCCGCGGTGGTGTCATCGGTGCTACCATGAAAGCGATGAGAAAATGGCGATAGCCGTCAGGGAGTGCCATAGCGATGACAGATGAGTTGACAGATCCCGAATCCTACGAGCCGCTGTACCTTTCGGGCATCGAGAAGTTCAACGAATGCGACTATTACGAGAGCCACGAGGTTTGGGAAGAACTCTGGACTGATTATCGCGGACCCTCGCGAAAGTTCTACCAGGGGCTGATTCAGGCGGCCGTTGCCCTCTACCACTTCGGCAACGGCAACATCCGGGGCGCCCGCAAGCTTCACGGCAGTGTGCATGGCTACCTGGAAGCCTATGCACCCTATCATCTCGGCCTGCACGTCGATCGCTTTCTGGAGTCATTTGATGCCTGCCTCAAAGAAGTGGCAGCAAGTACGGACGACTTTCCGACAATCGAACTTGATCCGGAGTTGCTCCCCGAGATTCACCTCGACCCGCCACCACCAGACGGCAGGGAAGACCACAATGAGTGATGAACCGCTGGCCTTTACGCCGGAGGACTTCTCGGGTCTCGCCCGGGTGTTTCCGCTGCCGAACCTCGTGATGTTTCCCCACGTGATGCAGGCGATGCATATCTTCGAGCCACGCTATCGAGCGTTGTTTGAAGAGGCGATCGAGGACGACAGGCTGATCACCCTGGGAGTCCTTGCGCCTGGCTGGGAGGCCGACTATGAAGGACGGCCAGCGCTCCGTTCGACTGCCTGCCTCTGCCGGATCGCCACTCACCAGCGGACGCCGGAAGGAACCTACAACGTGCTGCTGCTCGGTGTGCGTCGGGTGCAACTCGTCCACGAACTGCCTCCCGACAAACCCTTTCGGGAGGTGGAGTCGACCATCATGGATGACGCACTGCCACCGGATACGTCAGAGCCAGTGCTGGCAGCCCTGCAGCAACGGCTGCTGAAGGCTTTCAAGCGGGCAATGCCGAAGATCCCGTCTTCTTATGACCAGCTTGACCAGTTGCTGGGAAGCCAGATCACCCTCGGCATGCTGACCGACATCGTTGCCTACACCATCGAACTCGACCTCGACACCAAGCTGCAACTGCTGGCTGAGTGCGATGTGCTGCAGCGAACGCAGATTCTGCTTGACACCCTCGGCAGACAGCGGCAGGCCAAGCCCCAGCGAACCTTCCCGCCGGCATTCAGCCTGAACTAGTTTTTCGCTCGCAGGGCCAGCCCTGGCCCCTGCGAGCGTGACGGTGGGGTGGAACGCCAAGGGTTCCGACTCACCGCGGTCCTCGCCTCCTGCTCGGTGTGGTTGGTTGGTTGTGCAGGGAACGCGATTGATG
This sequence comes from uncultured Chitinophagaceae bacterium, assembly GCA_964555385.1. Classification (GTDB taxonomy): domain Bacteria; phylum Planctomycetota; class Planctomycetia; order Pirellulales; family UBA1268; genus UBA1268. The sequence continues at coordinate 1,719 of CAZKSP010000076.1, read as the reverse complement.
GTGCGTCGACCGGAGCGGAACTCTAGGAAGCCCGAGGCGGGAGCCGCGGGAATACGGTTCCGGAACCAAAAAGCGGTTTTCCTCAGCTTGCGCTTCGGGCTTCTAAGCAGGCGGGGCGGCGGGATGGATGTTGCTGGTGTACTGAGTGGAGCACATGTCCTTGTCCTTGAAGCCCGAGGTGGGAGCCGCGGGAATACGGTTCCGGAACCCCAAAGCGGTTTTCCTCAGCTTGCGCTTCGGGCTTCTAAGCAGTGGGGCGGCGGGATGGATGTTGCTGGTGTACTGAGCGGAGCACATGTCCTTGTCCTTGAAGCCCGAGGCGCGAGCCGAGGGAATACGGTTCCGGAACCCCAAAGCGGTTTTCCTCAGCTTGCGCTTCGGGCTTCTAAGCAGGCGGGCTTGGGAGCAGAGAAGCCGCATCATCAGAACGAGCGCCCAAGGAATACCACGGGGCCTCAACACGCTGAAAACGAATTAATTGTCCTTGCCGGATAGCATTGCCAGAGATGGTCTGCTGGCCTGGAAGCCGTCGGGCGGGAGCCGGCCGCCGGCGGGACGAGTTGATACGGCATCAACGATGCTGCCAATTCAGTCGCCTCCATCTTTGGATTCTTGAGGTTTTCCATCCGTCAGCCTGTGGCCAGGCTCGCTGCCGTGCCCGGAGCCGATGCCTTCCGCGGCTGGCGTTGCCAGGTGCTAAACTAGAGGGATGAGCATTTCAGAATCTGCATGTGTTGGTGTTTCTGGCGTTGACGACAAGTCTTCGAACGGACGCCCCTCGCCCGTCGATCAGCCCCGAATCGAGCGGGCGGTGCGAGAAATCCTTGCCGCAGTCGGGGAAGATCCCGACCGCGAGGGGCTGCTTGAGACGCCAGCCCGCGTGGCTCGGATGTATGCCGAGATGTTCAGCGGGCTGCACGAAGACCCGCGGCGGCACCTCGGTAAGGCGTTCACAGAAAAATATGACGAGCTTGTGCTGGTCCGAGACATCGCTTTCAACAGCGTATGTGAACACCATCTGCTGCCATTCATGGGGCAGGCTCACATCGGCTATATCCCGAATGGTCGGGTACTGGGTCTCAGTAAGCTTGCTCGCGTGGTCGAGGTTGTCTCGCACCGTCCACAGGTTCAAGAGCGGATGACCGAAGAGATTGCCGGCCTCCTCGAGCATGACCTTGGGGCTAAGGGGGTGGCGGTCGTGATCGAAGCATCCCACACCTGCATGACGATTCGCGGGGTTCGAAAGCCCGGCAGCCTCTGCGTCACCTCGGCCATGAAGGGCATCTTTCGGTCGAACGTTTCGAGTCGCGCCGAGGTCATGTCGTTGATCTACGGCAAACGGTAGGAATACAGAGTGCGGCCGCCCCGTCGACCGCTGGACGTTCCCGCAGCAGGAACCGAACAGCGGTGCAGGTGAGGCGGCAGGGAGGAACTGGCGGGTGACGCTGCTGATTGACTTTCTCTGCCGATTTAGTGGAGGACTCGCCCTCGCTCTCTGCTTTACCTCGACTACTCTAGTGCCGGGAGGATTTTTCCGGGTTAATCTGCTCGTGGTGTTGGGGCTGGCCACCTTCGCTGGCCTGCTCGCCTCAACCGTCGGCCTGACAGCAGTCGTCTGGACGATGGTGGTTGCCGCTGCCGCTGCCTGGGTAGGCAGTATCCTCATGTATGCCGACCGTCGCCACGAAGGCCTGGTCTGTTGTGGGATGGCTGCCAGCT
>CAZKSP010000075.1:2198-10035 GCA_964555385.1 uncultured Chitinophagaceae bacterium | reverse complement strand
CCGTTTCACGCCCTACTGGCGACTGCCTGAGAAGGGGCGAGATGTTGATCCGGTTCGCAAGGCTCGTAACGATGCGTTGAAGGAACACGACCACGCGCCGCATCGACAGGCGATTGAACGGGTAGTTCAGGAAACGGGCATGCGGGTGCTGGTCTGCCCCGAAGACCGGACTCAAATGGCCATCGGCAAAGAGATGCTCGTTGATCCTTTGCCTGCCCACGTTCGTCGACAGGTGGTCTGGCGGCCCGACTACTGGCTGACCGGCGAAGCGATCAGCACCTACGTCCAAAGTGCAGGCCTGTTTGGCAATGAGATGCACAGCCCGATCATGGCGGTGGGCAATGGGGTGCCGGCGATCGTCTGCCGCTGGCGGGAGCAGACGACGAAGGGATTCATGTGGCGTGACATCGGGCTTGCTGACTGGCTTTTCGACATGGACGACGAGGCCGATGTTCAGAAGATCGTGCCAGCTGTCCTAAAGCTTGCCCAAGATCAGCCGGCAGCCCGTCAGCAGGCCGCTGCCGCTCGCCAATTTGTTGAGCAACGCCAACAGCAGACCATGGGCATTCTCATGAAGTGCCTCGTTGGCTAGCGTAGCCTGCTTCCCGTGACCAACGCCCGTAGTCGGAGAAAAAGCTTTTCCTGGCTTTTCTTTTACGGGCAATCCAAAATGAAGAAGGGTTTCGGGGTTGCCATTCGCTGCATCCGAGTGGCGGCAGGCCTTTCATGATCTGATAATCTGGTCCTGAAGGAGAGCAGTATGCCTATTGAGTTCCCACGCAGGACGTTCACATTGGCAGGGCCGGCGTTGTTTGTTGGCCTGTCTGCAGGGAGGCCAACTTCTGTTGGTGCGGCACAAGGTGAGTCTGGCAATCAGCCGCTTGTCTCCCTGGGACTCAATGCATTGGCGCGGGCTCCTGGGCAGAATTATTTTGCCGATGGTCACCGTGGCGCGGCAATGATTTCTGCACATTTGATGTGCGTCGATAATCATTTTGAGCCGGCAGCGGTCAATCGCATCAATGAACTTTTTGACCTCAACTGGGCCCGATCACCGCTCTGTCAGCCATTCCCGCAGGACGAACCGATTGACAATGCCGCCGAACGCATTGGAAAGGCCCTGGCGGACGGTGGCGGAGTGTTGCGGCAGGTAGGGCACAATGCAATCTTTGCGATGCATGCGATTAAGGGTTTTACGCTCTTGCCTGAGGCAGCGACCGAGAAGCGTGTCGCCGGTGTTTGTCGGCTGATTCAATCGTTCAAGCCATGGCGAGACGAGCCTCCTGACGATGCCGTCCAGCCACCACCCTTTGAAGAAGAAGTCGCAGCATCACGATTTGTGTTGGCAGAGGCAATTGCCGCGATCGATCGTTTCAAGGGGTTTGGCCAAGGGTTCGCTGGGCATCTGCTCACTTTTGGGCAGTCACTCATTGAGTTGGCTTCAATGGGGCACGTTGAATGGGCGGAAAGCTGTCGACAGGCATTTCGCAAGTACGTCACGATCACCCGTCTCGGCCCCGAAGCGACTGACCGGAAGATCAAGCCTCACAGGCTCACCGAGCTGCGGCCAGATAACCTGGAATATTGGCAACAAAGAGGTGACAAGACCTTGGGGCTCGGACACGTTTTCAAATACCCCTATGCGGCATATGACCTGCTGGCCCGTGCCAATGACCCTGCCTTAAAACAGGCCTTCGATGCACGTGCTTGGCGGCTGTTTTAAGGCTGAACGATTCACAGAAAAAGCCTGTCGTAGCTTTTCGTGAGCGGATAAAACAGATTCAGCTACTCATTGACTTGTTGAGTTGCCAAACCTTTCTTGTAAGAAATTTCTGGATATTCATGAATTACACAATCAGTTGTGAAGCATTTCCCTTAGTTCTTCGCCGAAGTTTGTTCCTTGCTTTGGTGGTCGGCCTGCTGCTGTCACGGGATGGATTTACCGCTGACCCGGCGATCATTGCCGGCCAGCCAAACATCCTGATGATTCTCACCGACGATCAGGGTTGGGGCGATTTGGCTGCCTATGGATCGGATGATCTCCGTACGCCGGCAATGGATGCGCTCGTTGCTGCTGGCATGCGATTTGACAATTTTTATGCGAATTGTCCGGTCTGCTCGCCAACGCGAGCGGCACTCCTCTCGGGCATGGTGCCCGACAAGGTTGGCGTTCCAGGCGTGATCCGGACAATGCCGGAAAACAGCTGGGGATTTCTCGATCCTGCGGCGGTGCTTTTGCCAAACCCGCTGAAGAAGGTCGGCTACCACACAGCCATTATTGGGAAGTGGCACCTGGGGCTGGAGGCTCCATCGCGGCCGAACGACCATGGGTTTGATCACTTCCATGGTTTTCTCGGTGACATGATGGACGATTATTGGACGCACACCCGGCATGGGCAGCACTACATGCGGCTCAACGACAAGGACGTCCGGCCCGACGGGCATGCCACCGATATTTTCAGTGATTGGGCGGCTGACTACATCGCCTCGCGGGCTGATCAGCCGCAGCCCTGGTTCTGCTACCTTGCCTACAACGCTCCGCACTTTCCAGTGCAGCCCCCCAAAGAGTATCTCGATAAGGTGCTTGCCCGGGAATCGGGAATTGACCCGACTCGAGCTGAACTCGTTGCCTTCATTGAGCATCTTGATGCAGGTATCGGCCGGGTGATCGCAGCCCTTGAGGCGAGCGGTCAATCAGACAACACGCTGATTGTTTTCAGTTCAGATAACGGGGGTCATGAGGGCAGCAAGGCTAACTGTGGGCCGCACCGGGGGTTTAAGCAGCAAATGTTTGAAGGAGGCATTGCGGTTCCGTTCTGTGCCGTCTGGCCGGGCCGCATCACTGCTGGCAGCCGCAGCGACCTGATCGCCCTGACAAGCGACCTCTACCCGACCTTCTGTGAAGCTGCTGGAGCAAAGGTCGGCCATCAAATCGATGGGAAATCGATTTTGCCGACACTGTTGGGAAAACCGCAGACGGTTGAACGGCCCTTGATCTGGGTGCGGCGTGAGGGGGGGCAGAAGTATCAGGGGCAGGATTATTACGCGATTCGCGAAGGCTCCTGGAAGCTCCTGCAGAACGACCCCTTTGAGCGGTATCAACTTTACAACCTCAAGAATGATCCACTCGAGCAGCATGATGTTGCCGGGCAGCACAAGCAGATCGTGAGCCGGCTCGCGACGCTCCTCCGTCAGCATGTGCAGCAGGCAGCAGCGGTACCCTGGCAGCAGCGGGTTGAGACCCCACCCAGCAGTCGTTGAATGAATGTTCCTGCGGTCGGGAAATCAAGATGTTGGTCAGATTGGTTTCCAAGTAGCAGATGCTGTCCAGCGATAGCAGATTCCGGCATCTTCAACGATGAGCCGTAACCAGCCGTAGGTGACGAGATTCTGTACGCCCTGATGCCGACCAAGAATGTCGGCAATGCTCTTTCGGCTAGCCTCGATGATGACGGTGAGTCGCAGGGGCTCGTGCTGCAGCTTTGAGCCGTCATGGATAGCCTGCCAGGGCAGGCCGGTTCGCAGGTCACCACCGTTGCCCTCGAGGATGCCAAACTGGCCAACCACATCGTGAATCACCTTATTCCCACTGCCAAAAGCGAGGTTGTCGACGGCCGAGGCAAAGTACTGCAGGCCAATCCAACTCGTCACAACCATCGGCGCGGTCATGATCAATTCCAGCACCTTCCCGTCAGGGTCTTTTGTCGGGCTGTATTCGTGCAGGAAGGCTCGGCCACCCAGGTCGAGCCCCGCTGTTCGGCGACGGTCAGCAATGATAAAGGCGGCGTTGTCGGCGAGCCCCCATTCTGGACGGACCTCCGACCAGTCACGAGCTCGATGCGGCACGGCCTCTGCAGAATCCACTCCCAGACGATTGCTTCGTTCTTCTCGCGTTGCAATCGTGGCAGCAGCGGTCCAGCTCTGGACCTGTCTGAGGGAGCTGCGATGGGTCGCCGGACAGCCAGTGGTGCCGAAGAATTCGATCTCATCGGTTGTGGTGTGATGCACTGCCGCCACGAACCAGGTGTCGGCAGGAATGTTGATCCCCCGCTCGGCCAGCCCCGCCCGCACCTGAATGTCGTTGAGGAGGGCTACGGCAACGCGGGCATTTGGTTCCCCAGAGTGGCCACCGCAGGCGCCGCAGTCATAGCCGGCCTGATAGGGGTTGTTCACCATTGAGGCGGCATGGCCGCAGACTGCCACAATCGCGGCAAACCGATCGGTCAGCCCAAGATTTCTCAGCATGCCTTCGGCCAGATTAATCCGCTGAGTCAGAGGCAGTGGATCATCGACGCCATCCAGATCGGGACCGAGCCGGTGCTTCTCATCCGGCGTAAGGCCGTCATGCCGAGGGTTAGCCACGGGCGGCGTCAGGGCCAACGAGTCGGTGAGAAGCTTTGGCAGATAGGTCAGCCCCAGCGACTCGACGAAGCTGAAGCACGAGATCGCCGACGACTGAAAGCCCTTCCAGAGTTTCCGGCCCTTTCGCAACAGTTGGCGATGGTCGATGGCCGCGGCAATTCGTGGTTCTGATGCACCAAGCAGCCTCTCGAAGACGGGAAAGGCTGGCTGAATCAGCACCGGACAGTGGGCGGGGCCGTAGGCGGTTCCCAGCGGAACGAACTCCAGTGGCATCCCGAAGAAGCCAGCAAAGCCGCAGGTTTCAACCGCCTCACTCTGGGCTTCAAGGTGCCGTCGCATGATTTCGCTGCGGACATCGATACAGAAAATCATCTGAAGGGTTGGCCGGCTGGGCTCGGTGGACCGGTTGATCGAACTGATGCCTGCCAGGAGCTGGCGGCGATAGCTGATCTCGCTTGCGACCTGCAGCAGGTAACGGGCGAGAACGGTCTGTGGCGGGGGAGCAGGCTCAGGGTGTTCGGGTACTAGTCCGTGAGGCAATTCGGCTAGGTTCGTCGACTCAGCCAGCGCAACATCACAAGCCAGCCGGATAGCGAGCAAGCCCGTTAGGTCGTCAGCCACCGGCGGCGGCTCCTCAGCATGCCAGTCGAGATACCGGATGAAGGAGGCCCAGCCGGCGACTGAGAATAGTTCAGCCAACAGGAATCGCTCAATGTGCGGCTCGGGTATGGCTAGCCTGACCAACAGGTCCGCGATTGCTTCGAATGGATCGGTTGGAAGCTTAGCGACGAGCTGCCGAAATCCACGAATCCCGAGTTGGTCAAGTCGACGGCTGTACTGCGCTCGGTGCTGCCAGGCCTCGTAGAGCGGCAGACCCAGCCAGGGGCTCTGCCAGCTTGCCTGGCCACGGTCGAAGTGGGCAGCACAGTGCCGGGAAATGTCGGTGATGATATGGCTGGTCCAGCGAGTTCCCAGCCGCTCATCGACCAGTTCTGATACCGTGCGGTACCGCCGCTCAGCTGCCGGATCAGCGGGATCTTCGTTCAGTAGCTCCAGGCACTTGGTAACGGTGAGTCCAGCAAACCAGTCGGCATGCTCCTCGCGGCATTCGGTCAGAGCTTCCTCAAGATCGGCCGCCGAGATTGACTCGGTGGTAAGGCGTTGGCGGAACCAGTCTGCGGCCGGCAGGATGTCACAGACACGGACGTCGGCCAGCAGCTGACGGGCCACGAGAAACGGCTGGTCAGCCAGTCCCAGAAACGGGTTGACTGCCACATAGTCGGCCAGTGGCCAGAGCGGAGGGACAATCGCTTCGAGGGCTGCCAGGTGGGGGAGCAGCTGCTCGGTGGTGAGCCGGGGCACTGTACTGGCGGCAGCTGTGGCTGGCGGTGTGGCGTGGTTCATCTGCGTCCTGCAGTCGAGGAAAGGGTGCGGACCAGTCTGATCAGGAGACGGCAGCCGGCTGGCCGTAGACCCAGCCAGTCAGCCGGCGAAATGGAATGTCGAGGTAAAAGCCGTTGTTCGCGTGGACGTAAAAGACCTGTACCCAGTGCAGATGGGAAAAGCTCTGGATGAAGTTCTGGACCACGAAGATGACGACGAAGCTCGTGACCGCGACGATCCGAACGGTGAGATCGAGTGGTGAACGGTCGATCGGTCGCCTCGACATGGTCGCGGCAAGCAGATGATCGATGATTTCAAAACCGGTGAAATAGGCCACCGCTACTGTCACGGCGAGGGCAAGCCCTAGCCCCGCCAGTTTCCAGAGTCGGGTGGCAAAAAAAGTTGCCAGAAGATTTGTCAGGGCCAGAAGCAGGACAAACCCAAGCACAACGCCCCCGGGCTTTTCTGTGAGCGAAATACCGAAGCCCGCAAGGGTCAGCCCCAGCACCCCGGCTGCCACCCCGACGGCCAGAATGTCGGTGGCGACCACAGCCCGTCCGGTTCGGGCCCGGGCCTGCGTCAGCTGCATCCGGGCGGCCTGCTCAAGCACACTGCCGGAACTCAGGAAGGCATGGGCCTTATAGAGTGAGTGGGCAACAATGTGTAGGAGGGCTGCCGAGAAACCGCCCAGCCCGCACTGGAGCATCATGAAGCCCATCTGGGCGATGGTGGAAAAGGCGAGCGACCGCTTCACGCTGGTCTGGGAAAGCATCACGATGCCACCGAGCAGGGCCGTGATCGCCCCAATGATGGCCAGCAGGCTTAGCGCAACTGGTGAGAGGACGATCAAGGGGCTGAGCCGAATCACGAGAAACCCGCCAGCATTGATGATGCCGGCATGCATCAGCGCCGAGACCGGCGTTGGGGCTTCCATCGTGTCAGGCAGCCAGCTGTGAAATGGAAACTGGGCCGATTTTGTCATGGCTGCCAGCACGAACAGGGCACCAATGGCTGAGACCAGCACTGACTTGGTAGCCGATTGCTCCTGCAGGGCGACTGCCTCAGCAAAGACCTCCGTGTAATCGAAGCTGCCGAAGGTGGCATAGGTTGCGGCCAGAGCAGCTAGCAGAAAGATGTCACCAAGCCGGCTGATGAGAAACTTCTTCCGGGCAGCCCAGATAGCCCAGGGCCGTTGGCGATGATGGGTGAGCAGCTGGTGCAGGCTGTAGCTGCTGAGAATCCACGCCACCGTGAACTGCAGCAGGTTGCGGGAGACGACCAGCAGCAGCACTGATCCAAGGGTGAAGAGTATCCGGCAAAGGAAGCGGCCCTGCTGGTGATCACCATCAAGGTACCGAATCGAATAGCGGCTGATGATTGCACCAATGAAGCTGATCAAAATCAGCATGATCGCTGAGAGGCTGTCGAAGTAGACACCGATGTTAAAAGCGGGGAGCCCCGGCACCGTCACCAGGGGGACGTCAATGGCCGTTCCAATTGCAAGCCCGATGGCTACCAAAGCAGCGAGGCTTGCGGCCACGGCAGTGACCGAGGTGGCGACCTGTCGCATGACAGCCAGATGCCGGTTGGCCCAGTCTCCGGGAATTAGCCCGGCAATGAGCAATAACAGCGACGGAGCGGCAACGAGCCAGGGAAAGACGCTGGCCATGAACAAATCCTTGAGCGAGGGGATGCAGACGGGAACCTCATGAGGCACAATACCGCATAAGCCTGCTACTGACGAACCGATTCATCGTTGTAGCAGGTTGGCGAGGGCGGTATCGAGGGTGGGAGTAACTTCTATCCGGCCAAGCCTAGTCTGATGGTTTGACGATGTGATCCAGCTGTCCGCAGAAAAATCCCTTGGCTTTCGGCATGCTGCATTCTGTGGCGGCAGAAACTATCGATCATCCGCTTGAAAAAGGTATGGCATGAAAACAGGAAGAATTCGTCCGCTGGAACACTCGTTCGCGTGGGGCCTGATGGTCATCCTTGCCATGATCTGCAGCAGGGGCACTGACAGCATCGCTCGTGCCAACGAAAACCGCTGGGAGTCGGCTATCAAGGCGTTTGAGCAAGATGACCGGGAAAC
>CAZKSP010000075.1:0-2098 GCA_964555385.1 uncultured Chitinophagaceae bacterium | reverse complement strand
ACGAAAACCGCTGGGAGTCGGCTATCAAGGCGTTTGAGCAAGATGACCGGGAAACCGCCTACCCGGCTGAAGCGATTCTGTTTGTTGGGAGTTCCAGTATCCGGCTTTGGGATTCTCTGCCGACTGACATGGCACCGTACCCGGTCGTGCAGCGGGGCTTTGGCGGAGCGGCGACCGCTGACGTCGTCCACTATGCCGACCGGCTGTTTGGTGATCACCAGCCGCCGGCGGTTGTGCTCTTTGTGGCCAACGATATTCGTGGAAATGCTGAGAGCGACCTCTCACCGGCGACAGCCGCGGACTTGTTTGCCTCTTTTGTCAGCCGAGTACACAGTCGTATTCCGGACACCACACTGTTCATTGTCGCCGTGACACCAACGACAAGCCGTTGGCCTGTCTGGCCACAGATTCAAGAGCTTAATCATCTTCTTGCCAGACTTTGTGATGAGACGGCTGACACCGTATTCATTCCGACTGCGGACATCTATCTTGGCCCGGACGGGCGTCCACGTGACGAGCTGTTCCGCCCGGATCGGCTGCATCTCAATGCCGAAGGCTACGCGTATTGGACGAAGCGTATTCGTTCATACCTCGATCCCCTGCTCGCGTCTCGTGAGCGATAGCAATTGTTTCCAGACAGGAGAACCCCAGGGCTCATGTGGCACATTCTTTTGATTCTCGCGGCATTTTTCTGTGCCGTGCAGGCTGAGGCAGCCGAACTGGTGACGATCACAGAAGAAAATCTGGCAGGGCTCGCGGTGCCGGACGGAAAAGAGTCGGACTGGATTTTCGGCGACACCCTGTTGGTCAATGACAAGATCTCAGCAGTCGTGGCTGCCAGTCGGCCCAGCCGTCATGCCAATATGACTGTCCGCAACGTCGGTGGCTGCGTCATCGACCTGACACAGCGGGAAAAGCCAAACGATCAGCTTAGCTGCTTCTATCCTGGAGGAGGTTTCAGCTACAAGTTTGTCGGAGCTGCCAGCGACGGAGGTGAGGCATTGGATAGCGGGCCGCGGCTGGCCCTGCAGGGCGACAGTGTCAGTCTGCAGCTACGAGCCGATGCTGAGGCCGGCCGTCCTCAGGTCGACCTCACCTACACGCTCCGTGAAGGCGACGATTGTCTGCAGATTGCCACCCGCTACAGCAATCCCAATCCAGATTCGATCAGCGTAGAGGTGCGTGACCTGGTTCGTGCGGATCGAACATTTGTTTCCGGAGCCGACCAGCGGCGAAATGTGATTTGGTGGGACGATGTTTTCTTTGAGCAGACCTACGCGATTATTCCTGTAGGCTGTGACATTCTTTTTGCTGATGAGCCGGTCGGGAAACCCCGTCCGGTTCGGGCGCCAGTACGCTACGACGTTGGCAAGGCTGGAGCAATCACGCTTGAACCGGGTCAGGATCTGCTGCTGCTGCGGCAGCTCTTTCCGGCTCGGAATCTTCTCAACGCCCGCAGCCGAGCAGCTGCCATTGCAGGAGAGGCAACGGCATCGCTGAGAGTGTCGGTTCGAGATCCGGCCGGCCCAGTTGCCGGTGCAACGGTTGAGCTTTCGGAAGGAAGCCAGGTCTATGCAAGTGGTCGGACTGCAGCTGATGGGCATCTCGTCACAATGTTGCCCACCGGCAAAGAGGAATGGCGATTCACCGCGAAGGCCGTGGGTCGTGGAATGCTGACAGGTACCATCACGGCCGCGGAACTCGCTGCTGGAGCGAAGGTGCTTGAGTTGGGTGCCCCGGGGACAGTCGTTGCGAATGTCACGGATAGTTCCGGGCAGCCGATTCCCTGCAAGGTGCAGTTCCGGCCCCGTTCTGATCCCGGGTTTGCAGATCCAAAGACTCGTTTCGACGATCCCGATTTTGGTCCCGATAGTACGCATACGGCGGTAAAAAACCTGGTGTACAGCCACAATGGTCGGTTTCGGCAACCGCTCACGCCAGGGAACTATGACGCTGTTGTCAGCTACGGTACGGAGTACGACGTTGCCGTCATCCCGCTCACCATTGTCGAGGGGCAGGAGACGCCGCTTCGGGCAGAACTACGGCACTCGGTCGATACCACCGGTTGGGTGAGTGGTGAATTTCATAGCCATGCGAG
>CAZKSP010000074.1:0-10102 GCA_964555385.1 uncultured Chitinophagaceae bacterium | reverse complement strand
CCGCCTGACCACCAACTCGGCAACGCTGCCCATCAGCAGTCGGCTTACTCCCGTCCGGCCGTGCGTTCCCAGCACGATCAGTTCGGCCGGTTCCTCAGCGGCGATTCGAACGATTTCAGCTGCCGGATCCCCCATCACCAGACGGTGCTCAAAGGGCAGCTTGGGATCAGAGGGCCGAACGTCTTGAAGCATCTGCAGAATCCGCTCGGAACTCGGCTCTGGCAGCCCGTAGTAGAGTTCGCCTCCACCGTAAGCCAGTGGTGGTTCCTCAACATGGATGATGAGCAGCTTCGCATCTGACTGCCTGGCCAATGCCTCGGCATGGATCAGCGCAGCATCACTGGCCGTTGAAAAATCGGTCGGAAACAGGATCGTCTTTGTACTCATGACCAAACCTCCCCTGCGGCATCGTGAATCTACGCCGAAATTTTAGCAGCTAGCCGAGCCGCATGCCGGGGAGGGCGCCGCTGTCGGGGGAAAGCAGGAAGACACCTTCGGCTCCCGCGCCGCTGGCGGCCACGACCATGCCTTCACTGAGGCCAAACTTCATCTGCCGTGGGGCGAGGTTCGCCACCACCACCACCAGCCTGCCGACGAGATCCTCCGGTTGGTGAAACTTCTTAATGCCCGCAAAAACGGTTCGTCGGTCATCGCCGCCGAGTGACACGGTGAGCTTGAGAAGTTTACGGGCATCGGGTACCTCGTCGGCTGCTACCACCCGAGCTACCCGCAGGTCGACCTTGGCAAAGTCATCGATGGTGCAGGTTTCAGTAAGTGGCTCAGCTGCAAGTGGCTCAGGGGAATCGGTTGGCGTGGCAGAACTTGTCGATGATTCCGTCATGGACGGTCCTTTCGTGTCATTGGTGGAGCTGGTGGCGGAAGCCTGCAGCAGGGCGTCGATCTGGCTTGCCTCGATTCGCCGCATCAGCGGCTGGAATCGACTGACTGGAATTCCTGTCAGCGGTGTTTGTGACTGACTCCAGTGGTCGATCGAGCCGCCCACAAGTTGGCCCACGTCCTCAGCCAGCTTTGGGAGCACCGGCGTCAGGTAGACAACCAGCTGTCGAAAGAGATTGATTGCAACTGAGGCGACCTGTTGCAGCTTGGCGGCTGCCGCCGGCCCCTCCTTGGCGAGTTTCCAGGGCTGCTCCTGATCGACGTAGAGGTTGGCTCGGTCGGCTGCCTGCATAATCAGCCGCATAGCCCGGGCGAAGTCACAGTTTTCATACGCTGCCGCGATGGCATCACCATCGGCTGCCGCCTGGGCGAATAAGCCGCCATCGTCGGGATAGGGTGTTGCCAGTCCGGTTTCAGACAGCCAACGGGCGGTACGACTGGCAAGATTGACAACCTTGCCAACCAGGTCGGCGTTAACCTTGGTGGTGAACTCTTCGAGGTTGAGATCGATGTCATCGATACCACCGGAGAGCTTGGCAGCGTAGTAGTAGCGAAGAGCGGCTGGGTCGAGCTGGTCGAGATAGTCGCGGGCTAGCAGGAAAGTGCCCCGGCTCTTCGACATCTTCTGGCCGTTGACCGTGAGGAATCCGTGGATGCGAACTTTGGTGGGCAACGTCATGCCAGCCACCTTGAGCATGGCCGGCCAGAAGAGCGTGTGAAAGTAGGTAATGTCCTTACCGATGAAGTGATGGACTTCAGCAGCCGGCTCGTTGCCTTCACCGGGGCACCACCAGTCGGCAAACGTTCCACCCCGCTCGGCGGTCCATTCTTCGGTGGCGGCAACGTAGCCGATCGGGGCGTCGAACCAGACATACCAGTAATGACCTGGGGCGTCGGGGATCTCGAAGCCAAAGTAGGGGGCAGGTCGTGAGATGTCCCAGTCACGCAGTGGATCGCCGAGAAAGTGGCCGGCAAGATAGTTCGCGATGCGAGGGTCGATCGCGCCGGACTGCTGTGTCCACTCGCTGAGGAAGGGCCGCAGGGACTCGAGCGTGACAAAGAGGTGCTCCGCTGACCGCACCTCTGGTGGGGTTCCCGAAAGCGTACTGACCGGATTGACGAGATCGGCCGGCGAATAGGTCGCTCCGCAAGCCTCGCAGGAATCACCATATTGGTCAGCTGCCCCACAACGCGGACAACCACCGCGAACGAACCGGTCGGCCAGAAAGACTCCGGCGGCGGGGTCGAATAGCTGCTGGACCTCACGGCTGACCACAAGCCCCCGCTCCCGCAGGGCGTTCCAGAAGTGGCTGCAGAGGTCGCGGTTGGCTGGGCTGTCGGTTGAGCCGTAGTGGTCGAAGGCAATTTGGAAGCCGCCAAAATCAGCCAAATGGGCTTCTCGCATGCCTGCGATCAGCTCCTGCTCGGGCCGGCCCTCGGCCCGGGCCCGAATCATGATCGCTGTGCCGTGGGTGTCGTCGGCACAGAGATAGATTGCCTGATGGCCGCGCAGCCGTTGAAAACGGGCGAAGATGTCTGTCTGGATATATTCGACGAGATGCCCGAGGTGAATGTGCCCATTGGCGTAGGGCAGGGCCGAGGTGATCAGGATCCGGCGGGTATCGGGCATGGGCCTGCGTGGGGCGATAACGGAAAGGGGCAGTGTCGAGTCGGCGATTGTAGGACCCGGGCCGGAGTTGGGGAAAGGTGTGAAGGTGGGGTGGCTGACGGGGCGGCGGAAAGGCCATTCGGAACGAAAATGCTCTTGTTCAGCCCCGGACTGAGCGGCACTATCCCTTGGCCCATTCGGCGTCGTCGCCGGGAGGAGTGTTGATGGCAGGGAAGCCACAGCCGCCACGAATTGCACCGCACCCATGCAGCCTGGAGCCAACGCCTACACGGCCTTGTCTCTGACGGAGTCACGGATGATACAGAAGCCATGCTTTGGATTGTTTGCCGGCCTGCTCTGCTTCGGCTGGTCGTCCTTCGCGTCGGCCCAGGTCGAGGCGATGCCACCAGCTGCCGCTGCGGCGGCTGGTGAGGTCGTTCTGCTCGACTTTTCAGCCGAGTGGTGCGGTCCCTGCCGGCAGATGGCACCGCTTATCGGCGAGATCGGCGCCGCTGGCTGGCTGGTGAGGCACGTCGATGTCGATCAGGAACATGATCTGGTCAAAAGGTTCAACGTAACCGGTGTGCCCTGTTACGTGCTGCTGGTGCAGGGGCATGAGGTTGGCCGGATTGCCGGTGCGACCACCCGTGCAGAACTTGAGAAACTGCTGGCCAAGAGTCGGCAGCCTCTGGGACTGCCTGATCTGCAGGCTGCCGTTGAGCCCCCAGCAGCCAGTGCCATTCCGGGTATTCCGCTGCCGACTCAGCCAGCCAAGGCAACGCTGGCTATTGAAACCGGCGGCCCAACAACCGCTCATCCGCCGGCCCTGCTTACGGGCCCGGTCAACCAGCCGGTGACGGGCCAGCCAATCGATCGACCACTTCGCCAGCGGCGGGCAGCTGCTCCCCGGCAGCCGATCGGGCCGCCGCCAAGCCTCGCAGCTGACACCAGGGCCCAACTCAGCGGACAACTGATCCGGGCAACCGCCCGGCTGCGGGTGACCGACCCCGATGGGGCTTCATGGGGCACCGGCACGGTAATCGACTGCCGACAGGGTGAGGCGCTGATTCTTACCTGCGGACACATCTTCCGAGACTCTGCCGGCTCTGGCCGGATCGAGGTCGACCTCTTTGGTGACCCGGCAGCTGGCCGTGTTGCCGGGCAGATGGTGGCCTACGATCTCGACCGCGACCTTGCTCTGGTGAGTGTCTTCACTGAGGCCGCGATTGACCCGGTCCCAATCGGTGGCGTCGGTCGTTCGCGAGAAGTTGGTGAGCCGGTTGTCACCGTCGGGTGTGATGGCGGGCGAGACCCTACCATGCATGTCAGCCGGGTGACCTCGGTCGATAAATACCTCGGGCCGGCCAACGTTCAGGTGGCCGGACAGCCGGTTCAGGGCCGCAGCGGTGGAGGGCTGTTTGCACTCGACGGCACCCTGCTTGGGGTCTGCAACGCTGCCGATCCGGAGGATAATGAGGGACTGTTTGCTGCCCTCCCTTCGATTCATGAACACCTTGATGAGGCGGGGCTGGCCTTCGTCTACCGGCATGTCTATCCGGGGACTGCAGCCGAACTGGCTGAGGCCGACGGCCAGGGGCTGCCGCCACGGATGCCGGCCGAGATGCCGCCGGTTTCATTTGATCGCCGAAACCGTGACGATGCCGTTCCGACCGCATCAAGCGGGCCGGCTGTCACGCCTCCAAATGCCCCGATAGCCGATCTCGAGGTGGGTCTTCCGCCGGCTGCTGCCGAACTGTCTCCCACTGGCACGGTGGCGGACCAGGGAATGCTTTCTGCCGGCGAACAGGCGCTCATTGACCATGTGCGACAGCATGGTGGCAAGGCTGAGGTGATCTGTATTGTGCGTCCCCACGGGGCGAACCAGTCTGCCAGTGAAGTCTTCATGCTACAGACGGCCGGCGCAGACTTCATTGACCGGCTTTCCGAGGCCCATCAGCAGGAAGAGCCGGCGGTCGCCGATCGCTGATTCATCCAAAGGTGCGAAGCCGGCATGCGGCAGATCCTGATCCGTCATGGCGAGAGTCTGTCTAACCGCGAGGGGCGGGTGCAGGGTCAGGCTGACGTCGAGTTGTCGGAAGTCGGTCAACGGCAGGCGGCTGCAGTTGCCGACTGGTGTCGCAGCCAGCCGGAGATTGCTGCTGCCGACGAAATCTGGTCAAGCCCGCTGCGGCGGGCACACGCAACCGCCGAGGCGATTGGGGCAGCAATCGGCAAGCCAGTCCAGGTTGCTGACGACTTGCGGGAACTCCATGCCGGCATCTTCCAGGGACATCTCTGGGATGACCTGGCGGTACGGTTTCCCACCGAAATTGCCCGCTGGCAGTCGGGAGATGTCGATTACCAGATTCCCGAGGGCGAGTCTCGGCGGCAGTTGGCCCAACGGGGCCGAGAGGCACTGGAAGCATTGGCAGGTCGGTCCGCTCAAAGAATGATCGTGGTAGCCCATGGCGGCATCCTCACCGCCGCCCTCGGCCTGCTGGTTGGCCGCGACCATCCGTTGCTGGCTGAGGCCAGTGAGCGACCGTTCACCAAGCTCCCGGCTCTGGCAAATTGTTCAATTTCAGAACTCACCTGGCCGGGGCCAGAACTGGTTCGGTTCAACGAGACGAACCACCTCTGATCGTGCCGCATGCAACGCCATGGAATGATGGCACCACCACGGCACGAAACGCAGAAAAGGGTGCTTTTGACTCAGCAGACGAAGGTGCCATAGAACAACTACTCAAAGCTCCTCATCCGAGACGGATGGCTGGGACGTTGTGCTTTCTTCGTGGTCTTCGTGCCTTCCTCCCCAAAGATGCAGCGATGGCAATGGCTCTGAAGCAAACAGTGACCGTCGGTGGCATGGGCTGGAGCCTGTCACGGTGGCTGGTGATATGCCTGATCGCCGCTGGTCCGACGGCAGCTGCCGAATCCGAGGGCTTTTCGGGCGAGCGGGCCTTCCGGCACCTCGAGGCGATCTGCGATCTCGGGCCGCGGCCAAGCGGATCACCCGGTATGCAGCGGCAGCAAGAGCTCCTCATCCGGCATTTTCAGCAGGCGGGTGGAAAGGTCTTTCGGCAGGCTTTCCGCAGCCGCGACAGTCGCACCGGTGACTGGGTGCGAATGGAGAACCTGATTGTTCGCTGGCATCCCGAGCGAACCGAGCGGGTCCTGCTTGGTGTTCACTATGACACCCGGCCTTATCCTGATCGTGATCCTCGGCAGCCGCGGGGTGTTTTCCTTGGGGCCAATGACGGGGCCAGTGGGGTGGCGGTGCTGATGGAACTGGCCCAGTTGATGCCAGCCTTGTCTGCTCCAATCGGCGTCGATTTTGTTTGCTTCGATGCTGAGGAATATGTCTTTGATGATTCTCGTGATCAGTATTGCCTGGGGTCGCTCTTCTTTGCCCGGCAGTACGCTGCGGGTCAGCGGGCTGGCACCGCCACTCATCGCTATCGCTGCGGAGTGATTCTCGACATGGTGGCCGACCGCGACCTCACAATCTGGCAGGAACGCCAGAGCATTGACTGGCCCGATACGCGACCGGTGGTCGAATCGATCTGGGCAACGGCTCGTCGGCTCGGCATGCGACAGTTCGTGGCACGACCGAAGTATGTGGTCAATGACGACCATGTGCCCTTGCGGATGACCGGTGGGATCCCCACCTGTGACATCATCGACTTCGACTATCCGCACTGGCACACCACCCGCGATACACCAGAAAATTGTTCGGCCGAGTCACTCCAAGCGGTGGGCCGGGTGATGCTGGCCTGGCTCGAGACGCTCCGCTGAACCATGGCTTCCGGACGGGATTGACCCGATGCAGCAGCTCCCCGCAACCGTCCCCCTGATCGTGCCCGACCTTGGTCTGGGCAGTCAGCCGATTCTGCTCTCCCTCTGGCTTGTGCCGCAGGGTCGGCGGGTGCTGGCGGGAGACCGGGTGGTTGAATTGGCCGCTGGGGTTGCCACGATCGATCTGGCGGCTCCGGTGGCGGGCCGCTGCCTGAGGCAACTGGTTGACGAAGACACGACCGTGCTGCCAGGCACCGTGCTGGCGGAGTTTCTGGCAGAGGATGACGAAGCATGATCCCGTCGTTGGTGGCGTGGCGATCAGCCACCGGGCGGCTGGCGGCCCTGGCCGGGGCGGTCACCATGTTCTCCGTTCAGCCGCCGGTTGACTGGTGGTTGCTTGCCTGGCTGGCGCCGCTGCCTTGGCTTTGGCTGGTTGCCCGGTCTCCGGCTGCCGAATCCATCGCGCCAGTCTCGTGGCGGTTTCTCTGGCTGGCCGGTTTCCTTCACTGGCTGGCGACGATTCACTGGCTGCGGCTGCCCCATCCGGCGACCTCGATCGGCTGGCTGCTGTTGTCGGCCTATCTGGCCTGCTACCTACCACTGTTTCTCTGGCTGGCACGGCGGCTCGTTAGCCGTTGGGGCTGGCCGCTTGTCGCTGCTGCCCCAGTAGCCTGGATGGCCTGCGAACAGCTGCGAGGCTGGCTGTTGGGTGGCTTCACCTTTGGCAGGCTTGGTCATACCCAGTGGCGGTGGACGGAACTGCTGCAGTTGGCCGACATCGCCGGAGCGGTTGGCCTCAGTGGAGTAGTGATGCTGATGGCGTCTGCCGTCGCTGGGCTGGTTCTGCAGTGCCTCAACGCGAAGGATGGGAGCTATGTGCGGAGCCGACGCAGTGTCATCTGGCCACTCCTGGCAGCTGCTAGTGTTCTGTTGGCCGCAGTTGTCTACGGTCGCTGGCGGTTGGCAACCGCCCCGGTGCCAGTTGGCAAGCCGCTCGATGTGCTGTTGGTGCAGGGGTCGATCGATACCGAGCTCAAACACGACCCCACGGCGGTCACTGACGTCACCCGGCATTACGATGAATTGACCCGGGCAGGCCTTGCTGGCGGCCCCCGGCCTGACCTGATCGTCTGGCCCGAGACAATGTGGCGGGTGGGCCTGTTGGAAATCGACCCAGCCGAGCAACTGCCCGAAAGCCTGATCACCACGATGCTGGGTGAAACAGGGCCTGATAGTCCAGCCACGCTCACAGCTGCGCAGCAGCAGGCCCGCTGCCGCAGCCTGCTGGCGGCAGAGCGGCTTGAGCCACTGGCCACCTATGCGAGGAGCTACGGCAGCCACTGGCTGGTCGGTGTCGACAAGCAGCGGGTCACTCCCCGAGTGGCGGCTGGAGTTGAGAACTTCAACATGGCGGTACTGCTCGATGCCGAGGGCCAACTGGTCGGCGAGTACGCCAAGATGTATCCAGTTCTTTTCGGCGAATACGTGCCGCTGGCAGATCGCTTTCCCTGGCTCTACCGGCTGACGCCCCTGCCAGCCGGACTGACTGCGGGCCGGCAGCCACTCCTGGCGAGCGTGGCGGGCCAGCGGCTGACCGCCACCATCTGCTACGAAACCGCCCTGCCGCGGGCAATTCGGTCACTTGTGCGGCAGTGCCGCCGGGCTGACGGTGGCCCGGACCTGATTGCAAATCTCACCAATGACGGCTGGTTCTGGGGGTCAAGCGAGCTCGACATGCACCTCACGGCGGCCATTTTTCGGGCGGTCGAGGTCCGAACGCCGATTGTGATTGCTGCCAACACCGGGTTTTCCGCCTCGATTGATGGCTGCGGCCGGCTGCTGGCCCGGGGGCCGAGGCGAGCGACTGCCACCCTTCGGGTTGCTGTGCAACCTGACGGCCGGCCGACCATGTGGCTGGCCTGGGGAAGTCTGCTGCCTGGCATATGTGTAGGAATTGGGGTGGCAGTGACGTTGGAAGGCTGGGTGAGAAGGGATAGTCTTAAAGGGGTGGCGTGAAGGTCGACGCTACCAGCTGTCGATTGAAAAACTATCCGGGTTGCTAGGCTTTCAGGCCCACATGGGACTTGTTCGGGCGTAGCATTCAAAATGACTCCGCGACGGGCGTTGATATGAACACGATCGGTAAAATCTTTGTCTTCGCCGTTCTGGTCATGAGCGTGGTCTTCATGAGCTTTGCGGTTGCGATCTTTTCCTCCCATACGAACTGGAAGGACGAATCGGATCGGCTCCAAAAAGAGTTGGATAAAGTGACTGCCGAGCGGAAGCAAAAAGAGGCCACCATCACCAAACTGAACGAAGACATTGCGGCTTCTGTTGCGGCCCGTGACAAGGTGGTCGCCGCTCTTCAAGCGGCGCTGGTCGAGAAAAACACTGAGCTTGCTGAGCTCCAGAAAAATCGGGATGACCAGCTCAACAAGCTCGATGCCGATATTGCTGACCTGGCCAAGGCCAAGCAGGAGCGGGACGAGGCTGAGCAGCAGATCGTAAAACTTCGCAGTGAGATCAAAGAATTGCAGCAGGATCTGCAAGGCAAGGTCAACCGAGGAGCGGAGCTGGCCGCCAAGCTGCACCAGTCTGAGTCAGAACTGGCGATGGTCAGCGAACGCCGGGATCAGTTGGAACGTCAGGTGAGTAATGCCCGTCAGACGTTGCAGGAGAATGGTCTTTCACTGCAGTCGCCGAAAACCAATATCCCGGAGGTAGATGGGGTGGTGACGGCGGTGAGCGACAACCTGGTTGAGGTTTCGATCGGTAGTGACGATGGCCTGCAGAAGGGGCATGAGCTGGAGGTCTTTCGGGCTGATCAGTACCTGGGTCGGCTCAAGGTTGTTAGCGTCACACCTGACCGTGCGGTGGTCCGAATCTTGAAAGATTACGCACGAGGCATCGTGCAACGGGGCGATCGGGTAGCGACCCGATTGAAACTCGACAGCTGATTGCCCCTAGCGTTCCGCAAGCCCGTCTATCGAACGACCTCACGACAGGAGTCAAACCACAGCCATGGCCGACGAGAGTGAGAATAGTGGCCGTCCGCTAACGCCGATGGACAACTACACGGCGATGCTGATTCTGTCGTTCGTGGCGATCTCAATCGGCTGTTTGATCCTCGCGATCGAACTCTATCGAGATGGTCTGCCGCTGAAGCCGTAATCTGCCCTGACACTGGCGAGTCGGGCCAGCCTCCTCCTTCTCATGATCCAAAGAAGTTGAAGGGTTCATCTGCAGCTTCTTTTTCAGAGTCCTTTGGCAGCTCAGCGGGAGGTTCTGCTGTTGCCGTTGGAGCTTCGGCATCGGCGGCAGATGGCGGCTGTTCGCCGGCGACTAGACGGGGGCCCAACGAGGCCAGCAGTCCCCGCGGCGAGGCCAGAATCAGCCGCTCAGAGGCCCGATTTGTGACCGGGAGAGTGAAGGGCCCCGGGTTCAGCGAAGCCTTTCGCTCACCGTCAGTGAGGCTGAGGCCGGTTAGCATGTTCTGCCGGTCGTAACACCAGACCAGGTCGCCCACGATGGCGAGAAGTTCCGCCTTGAGAGGCGACTTCCAGAGTCGCTGTCCGCTGTCAGCCGCATGGGCGGCGATACCACCTTCGCCCAGTGAGACAATTAGGGTTTCACCTTTCAGGAGCAGTTGCGGCCGTTGCTCGTTGGGATGAAGGGATGTCTCAAGCAGACTCCGCCAGTTGAGCCGGAGGCCGCCGGGGGCATCCTCGAACCGGATGAGTTCGCCCGTCACGGTCGTGGCAAAGATCGTCTGGTCACGGACGAGTACCGGGCCACCGGGAG
>CAZKSP010000073.1:0-10223 GCA_964555385.1 uncultured Chitinophagaceae bacterium | reverse complement strand
GTCTAGCAGCATCCGGGGAATCAGGCGTGAAACCTCTTCGGGGCCCGCCGGCGGACAGAGGTCGCTCACCTCGCCACCCGGCAAATGGTAGACAGCCGCGAGACCGCACTCGTGTTTGAGATCGCTCACCGGGCCCTCGATGTGGCGGGGAATTCGGATCAGGGTGGGTTATATGCTGCCGCATGCCGTCGTCTCAACCATATGCTCCGGGCGTGCGGTAGAACGCTTGTGCTGGCGTTCCAGTGGCCCCCGCGAACGGGGTGAGGGTACGATGGCCGATCTCCCAGCCGTGGTGGATGCCCGGTGGCTGACCTGCAACGATTGAACGACCATGACTAGCCCGTCTCGCTCGGACCTGATTGCCGCATCCCGCCTGATCGTCGTCAAAATCGGCAGCCGTGTGCTGACGACTCCTGAGGGATTGCTGGATACCGATCGGATTGCGGCTATTGGCCAGCAATGCGATCGACTGCTGGCTGCCGGCAAGCAGCTGGTGGTGGTCAGTTCGGGAGCTGTCGCGGCTGGGATGGGGCGGCTGGGCCTGTCCCAACGACCGCGGACCCTGCCCCGACTGCAGGCCGCGGCTGCGGTCGGCCAGAGTTGCCTGATCGAGGCTTACGAGCGGTCGCTGCGGCCCCACGGCCGACATGTTGCGCAGGTGCTACTGGTGGCCGAAGACCTGCAGGATCGCCGTCGGTATCTCAATATTCGGGGTACGCTACGGGCGTTGCTCGACGAGGGAGCGGTGCCGATTGTCAATGAAAACGACACGGTCAGTGTTGAAGAGCTGCAGACCTCGTTCGGCGATAACGACCGGCTGGCAGCCTTGGTGGCGACGCTACTGCCGGCTGATCTGCTGGTCTTACTGTCGGATGTTGCAGGACTCTATGATCGGGCTCCTGAAGCGGAGGGAGCATCTGTGATTCCGCTGGTGCCGGTGATCGATGCCGCGACCGAGCGGCTGGTTCGAGACCGCGCCAGTGGGCTGTCAAAAGGTGGAATGGCCAGCAAACTGGCGGCAGCCCGAATGGTGACCACCTCTGGCTGCCACTGCGTTATCGGACCAGGGAAGCGGGACGACGTGCTTGAGGCGATCTGTGGGGGCGGAGAAGTAGGAACCCTCTTTCCTGGCCGGCGGGGCACTATGCCCGCTCGCAAACGCTGGCTGGGCTGGTCGGCACCGGCAAGTGGAACGCTGGTGGTTGACGCCGGTGCCCGGCGGGCGGTTGTCAACGGTGGCAGCAGCCTGCTTGCGGCCGGGGTGCTTTCCGTGTCCGGCAGCTTTGGGCCGGGAGACATTGTGACCCTGGAAACACCAGATGGCGGGGTCTTTGCCCGGGGGCTGGTCAACTACGCGGCGGCTGATCTCGACAAAATTCGTGGGCTGCAGACTGAGCAGGTGCTCGAGCGACTGGGCCGCTGCGGCTGTGATGCAGTGATCCACCGGGACGACCTTGCCGTGATCCAGCAAGACCAGTCGCCGCTGCCCGATCAGACCGATCCGCTTCCTGAGACCATGGGCTGAATCCGCCGATGCTTGAACAGCTGTTGATTGTGCTGGCACTGATCCTCGCCAACGGATTTTTTTCTGGTGCGGAGATGGCGATTGTTGCCAGCCGACGAGGCCGGCTGCGGCAACTGGCAGAGCAGGGAGATCAGGCGGCAGCCAAAGCGCTCGATTTGGCCCTCAGCCCCGACAAATTTCTGCCAACCGTCCAGATTGGTATCACGCTGGTTGGCACGCTGGCAGCGGCCTATGGTGGTGACCGAGTGGTCAGTGTGCTCGCTGAGTGGCTGACCGCCAACGGATCAGACGCCATGAAGTCTGCGGCCCGACCGATTGCCTTGACCGTCTTTGTTGCGCTGCTCTCGTTCTGCACCCTGTTGTTGGGCGAGTTGGTGCCGAAACGACTGGCCCTGCGACGGGCTGAGGACGTTGCCCGTCTGGCTGCCCCAGTGATGCAGATCTTCGCTGCTGTCACCCGGCCATTGGTCTGGCTAATGGGCATCTCGACATCGGCGGTGCTGTTCCTGCTGGGCGCGCACAAGCAGGATGGACCGAGTGTGTCGGTAGACGATATTGAGCATCTGCTGGAAGCAGGCCGGGCCGAAGGGGTGCTGGAAGCGGTTGAGCAGGCGGTGGCGGCCGAGGCCCTGCGACTGGGTGAGCGGACGGTACGCGACATCATGCGGCCACGGATTGACCTCGACGCGATCGACATCGACACACCTTCAACTGAGGTGCTTGGGGCGATTGCGATGGCGGGCTATTCGCGGCTGCCCGTCTATGAGGGGTCGCTCGACCAGATTCTGGGTTATGTCTCGATCCGTGATGTACTCCGGCAGAACTGGATGGGCTGGCCGATCGAGCTGAGGAAGATGCTTCACAAGGCCCTCTTCGTCCCCGAGACGATGCCGCTCGACCGGCTGCTGGAACTCTTTCAGAAAGAGCGGAACCAATTGGCGATTGTGCTTGATGAATATGGCGGTACCGAAGGCTTGGTGACGCTTGAAGATGTCATGGAGGAGCTGGTCGGTGAGATTCGGGATGAGCACGACGGCGATGGCGACAGCGACTTCGTCGTGCGCGAAGACGGCTCGTGGCTCGTCGACGGAAGTGTGTCGCTCGATGATCTGTTTGAGCGTCTGGCAATCCGCGACCCGGGCGGCAGCCGTGATTACTCGACCGTCTCGGGGCTGGTGCTCGATGAACTGGAGCGGATTCCCCGGGTGGGTGATGCCTTCGAGTGGAACAGCCTCTCGATCGAGGTGGTCGACATGGACGGCCGCCGAATCGATCGGCTGCTCATTCGGCCGCTCGCGAGCCCGGGCTGACGGATGACAGATCGAGACGGGCCACAGCTGCCGGCTGGTCATTCCGCCGAAAGACTGCCCGCCAGACCGGGGCCCCGGCCAGCCGAGTTCGCCGTTCGAAATGGGTGCGGTAGTCGCTGCTCGGCCCCCCGGCCGGCTCTTCGGCGGGAGGACCGAAACGGCCAGTAGCGGCGGTCGCCGCCACGGCCTCCTGAAAGTACTCTTCGACATCGGTCCAGATGTGCAGGTGGCCGGTCGAAGGAAGGAGCCTGGCGGCGTGTGCAAGGAACACCGGATTGAGGATTCGCCGCTTGCGATGGCGAGCCTTCCACCAGGGGTCGGGAAAGTAAACATGGACGGCACTCAGGCAGCAGTCGGGCAGCAGGCTGCTGACAAGCTGCATGGCATCGCCGTGAATCATTCGGCCGTTGGGGCAGTCGGCGGCTGCCAGTTTGCCCGCTGCCAGCCGGGCGTAGCCGCCGCTGACCTCGATGCCGAGATAGTTCGTCCCAAGATTGGCCGCAGTGGCGGCCGCCAGAAACATGCCCTTGCCCGAGCCGACTTCAAGCTCGACCGGGAGTGAGGCTGCAAAAAGGCTGACCGGATCGAGCGGTGCTGCCAGTTCCTCCAGCCGAAGCAGATGCCCGGTAAGGTCGAGATCGGCAGGGGGTTTCCGCGGGGGACGGCGGGGCATTGCTGGCCGTCAGGCAGTCGGGGCAGGGGGACTAGCGGCATGCTGCTGGGCCGTCAGAAAATCGACCGGTAGTGGCACGCCCTTGATCATACCTTCAACAACGATGCTTTCGTTGACGAGACCCTGGAACCGGCAGACGATCATCGCCTTGGGTCGGACACGGACACGCTCGACAGCGATCACAAGCCGGTCGCCCGGCCGTACCGGTTCACGGAATCGGACCTCTTCAAGGCCACCAAAGCCGATCATCTCGGCCTCCAGTAGCCGATGCTTTTTCGAAAAATAGCTCGAGAGCTGGGCCGCAGCTTCACACATCAACACGCCCGGCATGAGCGGGACTACAGGAAAGTGCCCCCTCACCCAGAACTCTTCATGCCCGACGTCCTTGTAGCCGACGCAGAGTACCCGTTCGAGATCCTCATGGACAATCGCAGTCAGCTGTTCCATCTCGAACCGCTGCTGGTTGTACCGGCGGATCTCATCGAGGTCGGCGATGACCCGGTTGAGGTCATAGTCACTCGGCGGGATGATGAAGTCGCGGGGAGGCACGGGATGATCTTTCTCCAGAGAGTACCGATGAGAAAGTGCGGAAAACAATCAGGTCTTGATGTGCTTCCGCTTGGCCTTACGGGCCTTACTATTGGCCGGACGGGAGCCGTGATTGGCTTTTTTGAGGGTGCGGTGTGGCTTGGACATGGGAGTGAGTGCTTTGGGGGGGTTGGGGTGCCGGATCAAAATCCCGGAATTCAGCACCATACCATGGCCGCAGCGACGGTGCCACGGGGGACGGCTTCGGCCCCAGCAGGTGCCGGCAATCTTGAGAAAGCCTACGGAAGACGCTCTGAGGCCTGCCGTTCGGCTTCGAGCGATTCGCGGATGGAGGTGCGAAGAATCTCGACGAAACTGGCAAGCATGAAGCCGAAGATACCTCCCAGCACGGCGGATGATCCTCCCCCTAGAATCACCCCTGGCAGCGAAGCAGAGGTCAGGGTGGCCAGGGCTATGCCGCCGGCAACGCCCCCAACAAGGCCTCCGATGCCAGCCGACACCGGTAGCAACCGGCCGACACTGGTTCGCTGCTCCAGATGAGTTCGGGGAAGTGAAGGGACGGGGGCAGACTGAAACCTGCCGCCGCGTCGGGCAAGATCACGGTCGGTCGCCTCCTGCATCCGGGTGCCGATTGCGTTGCCGGCAACATGCATCCCGATGCTCCCGAGCACCACGATCGCGGCCAGCCAGCCGGCCAGCCCCAGCCAGTTGATGGCGGCGAAGGCAACTGCCAGCGCGACCGAAAGCCAGAGAAATGTCGTTAGTCGCATGAAACTCAGCTAATCAGTTGCAGGTATACATCCTTATCATAGACACGCCGCCAAATAGGAAGCCGGGAGCTGTAGCGATCGGACCGGCAGATGGTTGCGAACCTTGCCTTCGCATCCATCTGCGCCCAGGAAAGTTGAACTGGATGTCCGAACTTTTCGTGAAGAGGTACCTCCTACTCAACCGCGTCGGCTTTGTAGATCGGCAGCAACCGGTAGTAGACCTCAAGCGTCAGGATCGCCAACGCCGTGTGGGCCAGTCGGCCAGCTGGGGCGATGTGCCGGTCGCGAGCCATCTCTTTCGTTGTCCCACGGGGGTTCACCAGATACCAGCTGCCGATCTCGCAAGCTTTTCCACCAAAGGCGGGATGCCGGGGATCAGTCAGGCTCGCTTCGGAGGCCTGCATCATCACAAGGTAGTCGCGATTGCGGCGATTCCAATGAGGCCAGGCCGGATGGTCTGCCTGGAGGAGAAGCTGGGCAAGATAGAAATTGCGATAAAGCTGCAACGCTGGATGGGCCCTCGATTTCAGCAGTTGATCGACGCCAGCAAGCAGCCGAGGATCATTTCGCTGCCAGCCGGTGTAGAGTCGGCAGAGCAGGCCGATTGCTGAAGTGCACTCGTTCGGCTCGCGGGTCGTCGAGTTTGCATAGGAGGCGAGGTAGTGGTACCGAGTCAGATCTCGCTCTGGTTCCGGGCCCAGTTCGGTCACCAGCCGGGCTTGGCCGCGGGCGACGGGAGCTGGTGGGGCGAGGCTGGTCAGAAAGCGATCAACGTCACGGAACACGTCAGAGTGAATTGGTGCACCGGCGATTTGACTGCTTTTTAGCGCGATAACCTGCCATCCGGTCACGGTCATGTCGCCCGGCTGGCCCGGCTCGTACCGCCAGCCCCCCAGCGGATGTTGGTGTTTGGTGAGAAAATTGGCCAAGGCGGCAACGTACCGCTCGAGATCAGGATCACCGGTCATGCCGAAGGCCTCGGCGAAGACCAGGGCGGTGATGCCATATCCGTAGAGGTCGCCAACAAATGTTGGAACAAAGTCGGGGGCGTCGGGATGGAGTTCCTGCAACTCAATATCGAGCGAGGCCTTCAATTGTTCGATGCCACGGTAGACAACCTCTTTGTAAGGTCCATCGATGTGAGTGTTGCCCGCGCCGAGGAAAGGCAGCAGGGCAATTGCCGTGCTGGCCTTGGTGCGACCCTCGATGTATCCCTTGCCACGACATTCGCATCGCTGACCAGGATTGCCGAATGTGTCGATGCAGTGTGGCTGCATGAAGCTCCATGAGCCGTCGGCAGCCTGATGACGGGCCAGCCAGAGCAGCCCCCGCTCCACGGCTATCTCGCTGGCAGGCGATCCGCCCCGGGCAATGGCTGCCTCACCTCGTGCAGCGCCCGACCGCTTGCCAATTGCCTGCTTGGCGTCGGCGGCCGATGCCCTGCCACCTCCCGTTGCCGCAGCTGCTTGGCCGCCAGGTGGCCCCGGCTCTGTCGGAGACTGCGGCTCACCAATGCCGGGGGGCTTGGCCCCCGCAACCTTCATTGCCGCCGGTTGAACAGCTGGCGGGAGGCGGGGCGGCTCGGCGGGGCCGTCATCGGCCATGGCCTCAGGATTCTCCGCCGGCGGCGTGTCCTCGGCTCTATCATCGGCAGGCGCGTCGGCCGCCTTTTCTTCTTGCTTCGCTGCTGCGATCACGGTTGCCTGAGCATCATCGCCCAGTGTTTCACCGAAGTCTTCGGCGTCTGCTGGACCGAAGTCGAGCACCAGAGGTGCCAGACGCTGTGGGGGTTCGGGCAACCGCGTGGCCCAAAGTGTCAGCAGTATGGCGAGTACCAAATGGCCAGCCAGACTGAGATAGACGGCGCGGACTCCCACGTGCTCGGTGGCTTGTTCGAGCCACGAGACGGCCAGGGCTGGTTCTTGGGGAACCTCTACGGGTTTTGCCGGTTGTTCCGGCATGGGGTGGTCCTGGTACGGGTGGGCCGGTCGGCGGCGGACTGTCGCAGCCGCCGCCGGGAAAAAACCATGCTCATCTTCTCATCGACCCCCCGGTAGCGTCGGCTTCATTGGATCGAAAAGGCAGCGGGTTGCGGAGCCTCAGACTCCCCTCTATTGTAAAAGGCCCCGCGGTCGACATCCGCGACGGCCCCCCCAGAGATGCAGTCATGGCCAAAAGCAAGAAAAAACTCGAAGTTGTCCACCTCGTTTGTGAAGAAACGGGCGACATGAACTACACCCTGCGGCGAAAGACCGGAGGGGAAAAATTGCATCTGAAGAAGTACTCGCCCCGACTGCGGCGGCACACGATGCACAACGAGAAGAAGAAGAAGTAGCGGCCGGCAACAGCTGGCGGCCTCTTTCAGTCTTTGGCGTTCTGCCGCACGCGGAGCAGCAACTGCTCGAGTGGAGCAGGATCGTTCACGAATGCCAGGCCGATGACCACCGCAAGCAGCGGCATGTTCGGCAGGCCTTCCCGTGGTAGCTTTACCAGATCTTTCAGTGTTGTGACGGCGAGATCAGCCCCGCTGGTGGCAGCCTGCTGCGAGAGCTTGGCGACATCATCGGCTGAGTAGGGGTGATGATCGGGGAAGCTCGTAAAGCCGACCAGTTGGTGCGGCGGTTCTTCAAGGAGCCCTCGGAATGGCGCCGGGTTACCGATGCCTGCAAAGCCGAAGAGCTTGCGGCCTTCGAGGGTCTTCAGTGGCAGGCAGGTGCCGTCGGCTGCGCGGAGTTCGCGTGGCAGATGCTCGGTCTCTAACCAGGGTACAACCCGCGGTCCCAGATGCTGCTGACAGATCGCCCTGATCTGCTGGCGGGTCGTAACGGGAACCCGATCAGAGCGGGTCAGGATGATCGCGTCGGCCCGCTGCATTCCCGCCAACGGTTCCCGCAGCAGCCCGCGGGGCAACAAACGGCTGCAGCCGAAAGGGTCGGTGGCATCGATCACCAGCAGGTTCAGGTCCCGGGCCAGCCGGCGATGCTGAAAGCCATCGTCAAGAATGATCAGCGAGGCGCCGCTGGTGGTTGCTGCGTTGGCTGCCTCAATTCGCCGACGGGCGGCATGATGGGGAACATCGGGAAGGAGCAGTGCCAACTCTGCCGCCTCGTCACTGCGTTCTCCGGCAGCCGCACCGTAGCCACGGCTGACGATTGCTGGCCGCCAACCATGTTCGGTTGACTGCTTTGCCAGCCAGGCGACTAATGGCGTCTTGCCTGTTCCGCCGACCGTCAGGTTGCCGACTGAGATGACCGGCACTTTCGCCCGCTCGACAGCCAGCAGTCCGGAATCAAACGCCAGGTTTCGCAGGCTCACGGCGGCTCCATAAGGCACCGCAGCCGCCGCCAGCCCGGCCCGGGTGATGGCGGGCAATAGCCCGCTTTGTCGGCCGTCAATGAGTCGGCGAAAGCGTTCAGCGTCGGGAAGCATTCGGTTTTCAGCCCCCGGTTGGTCCGCCAGCGGGTTTTTTCAGCCACGGGCCGTACAATAGGAGAGGTTTTCAGGCGGCGTCAACGCGGCTCGCGGCGATGTGAACCGTCAGCCGATGCGCCGATTGGCAAAACGATTTGTGGAGTGGCTTCACTGCCGGGCGCGGGACTGGTTGGTCGCTGTCCGGCGATGCTGCCGTAAAAGGGCCGTTCTCCCCGTTAAGCCAGTTCGAGGCAAATGATGGCAACAGTCGAACAGCAGCCGGGCCGAGTTCTCGCCGTCTCCGATTGGCCTGACAACGAACGATCGAAGGCGTCGAGATACCTTGCGCAACGATTGGCTGAAACCCGGGCCGACTTCAAGAGTGTTGCGTTGGCAGGCTTCACGCTGAGCCTCACCGTTGCTGGATTAGCCTGGCTGGGGTTGGGTATTCTGTTAGAGCACTGGTGGCTGGCTGGCGGCATGCCGGTCTGGCTGCGGTGGACCTGGCTGCTGGCCGGTCTGGCCGGTGCTGCCGCCGCGACAATCCAGTGGCTTGTTCCGCTGCTTCGTTATCGGGTCAATCTCGTCTATGCGGCACGGGCAATCGAGCAGGAGTTCCCCGAGCTTCACAACGATCTAGTCAACGCTGTGCTGGTGCGGCCAGAGGGCAATGACTCCCGGGCCGATCGTATCGCCCGTTCTCTGGGCCACCGGGCTGCTAAGCAGCTGACCAGTCTTCCGGCGGATGGTGTGTTCGATAAACAGCATCTGGTGCGACTGGCTGCCGTCCTGGCGATGCTGGTAACGGCCGCATCGCTTTACGCACTGCTCTCGCCGAAGAATCCGTTTGTTACGGCAGCGCGATTGCTTGCGCCGTGGTCATCCTGGTCTGCGCCCTCTCGGGTGACGATTGAGGCAGTTGAATGTTTTTGGACAACGGCAGCCGAGGATGTGCGGCTGGCCGAATTGGGGCAGCCAGCGGCTGGTGAGCGGCTGTTCGATCCTCGCAGGTTGCTTGCCGTGCAGCAGGATTCCATCAGGC
The DNA here is from genome assembly GCA_964555385.1 of uncultured Chitinophagaceae bacterium. Taxonomy (GTDB): domain Bacteria; phylum Planctomycetota; class Planctomycetia; order Pirellulales; family UBA1268; genus UBA1268. The sequence continues at coordinate 943 of CAZKSP010000073.1, read as the reverse complement.
TGGTGCGGGGCCGACAGTTGGTCCTGATGGCCTCGATTGACCATCTTCGCAGCGACGAGATTCCCACGGTCGGTGTGACACCGCTGCTGGATGATGGCAGCGTTGACCGCCGAGCCGAGCCCTGGGAGGCGACGCTTCGACGGGCCGCTGAACCGGACCGCTATCTCGTCCGGTTGCCATCGGCCGCAGCTGGACTCGACCGGTCGGTTCGGCTCAGCCTGGCTGCCGGTGATGCCCGCGCGAAGCCGTTGACTGTGCTGGTGATAGATGCCCCGTCGCTGTTGGTCCGTGAGGCGGAATACCGGTTTCCTGCTTACACGACCCGCCCGCCTGAGACCCGGCAATGGCAGGGCGATCTGCGTGGCCTCGAGGGCACCGAGGTCATGCTTGAGGTCGAATCGAACGAGCCGCTCGATGCAGCCTGGATTGATTTTCTTGACACCGAGCGGGAGGACGATCTGCGGCTAGCGGTTGATGCAAAGCAGCCGACGCTCGCCCGGACCAGCCTGACCCTGCGGATGGCCGCTGATCGTGCCGGGTCAGAGCACCCCTCGTATCGACTGCGGTTTCGTCCCCGGGCGGAACAGGATGCTGGGGCGGTCGCCATCATTTCCGAGCCACTCACCCATCGGATTGAGGTGCTGCCCGATCTCGTGCCCGAAGTGGCGATTGACCATCCCGAGGATGATAAATTGCGGGTTCCGTCCCGAGCTCCGGTGCGGATTCGGGTGCGGGCGGTCGATCCGGACTACTCGCTGTCTTCGGTTCGGGTTGAGACCCGGCCGCAGGGGGGTGGGAAAGTGCGGGAGCGGATGCTTTGGAAGGCCGAGCCTGCGACTCCCGATGCCCGGGCCAGCAGTGGCCTGCGGGTGAGCACCCGGGTGGTGCCAGCCGAGGATGCAGCCGGGGCAAGGGTGCTTGAGTATCGGGCGGTGGTGCTCGA